>CALMAR010000305.1 GCA_937859855.1 uncultured Kineosporia sp. | reverse complement strand
GCACAGTGCCGCCGCGCTGACGACCGGTAGCGCCGCCCGGCGCCACTGTGCCGGTCCTTGCCGGCGCCTTCGTCGAGCTGGCCGGCTCAGCGTCCCGGGCAACGGCCGGCACGGCGGTCAGAGCCAGGACGTGCCGGCGCCAGCTGGTGAACGTCGGCCAGGGCGCCAGCACCAACCGGATCAGCCGGGGACCGTTCACCATCACCGGGGCGGGCAGACCACGGCGACGGTGCACGCCCTTACGCAGCTCCGCCAGCAGCGTTTCGAACGCGACTGCCGCGGCCAGCGTAACACCGGCGGCCAGGACGACCGCGACCAGGTCGCTAAGCCCCGCAGGACCGGCGGCGGTGCGAGTGGCTGCCCAGGTCGCGTTGCTGGCCGCGCTGGCGGCAATCGCGGCGAACGTGCCGGCCCTTGCCTGGACGGCGGCGCGGCCGTCCAGGGCGGCCGACCAGGCCACCACCGCCAGCGCCAGGGCCAGCCCGTCGATGGTCAGCGGCAGCAGCGCCGGCAGGTCGAACCCGCGGGCGGCGGCGAAGTCGCGTTGTTCGCTGAACGACCACACCGCCCCAGACGCCCAGACCGCGGCGACCAGCAGCAGCCCGACCGTCAACGGCAGCACGGCCAGCAGCGCCGGCCGCAACCGGCCAGTGACACGACCGGGGCCGGTCATCGGGTCACCTCGACGCAGCGGCCCTCGTGGACCTCGCCGGCGTGGGTGTCCGCACCGATCACGTAGGTCACGTCGTCCCGCACGAAGGTGGGCGGTCCGAGCAGCCGACAGGACTGCGGCTCACCAGCCGGCCCGCCAGCGATCAGGCGCGCGACCAGGACCGCCAGGACGGCCAGCTCGGCCGCCAGGACCACGACCAGGGCGATGCTCAGGCGCCGCCTGCCCTGCCACGCCGGCCCGAGTGCCGGGATCCGGGTCAGGGTGGTCACGACGGCATCACCTCGCCAGCGGCACCGGCCAAGAGGGCACGGACGTCGGACTCGCGGTAGCGGCGGTGACCGCCGACCGTGAGCTGAGCCGGCAGCTTCCCGGCCTTCGACCACCGGGCGACGGTCTTCGGGCCGACCCCGAACAGGTCGGCGACCTCCGAGGGCGTCAGCAGCACGACCGCGACCAGGGATGGGGACAAGATCATCTTACTCATGACGGGTGTTCCTCTCCAGAAGTTTTCCCCGGCAGGGCCTCTCCCTGCTCGGTCGATCCGATCGGTACGGCGGGCGCCACCGGCGCCAGCTCGGCCGCGGTGCGCGACGTGTCGAGCTCGGCTGCCAGCTGCGCGGCGAACGCGGCTCCCTCCGCTGCCTGCAAGACCCGGGCCCGCTCGTTCCAGCCGGCGATCCACGCCGCGGTTGGCCGGCGGTTCACCCGGTGCTGCCAGACCGTCAAGGTCGTGCAGACGGCCACGACGACCAGAAGCCACAGCCCCAGCAGCACGACTGCGCTCACGACGCACCCCCGAGCCGCTGGAAGGGGCCGACGCCGGCGATTCGAGCGACCCGGGTGCCGCAGACCGGGCACGTCGATAGCCCGGCCCACAAATCCAGGCCGAAGCGCCGGCACCCGCCATTGCGGCACGTCACATGGGGCGCCGGGCGCAGGAACGGGGACATCACGCCCCACCCCCGGCGAGGCGCTCTGCCTTCAGCCGCCGGCGGTCCCGCTCCGAGGTACCGCCCCAGATCCCGAACCGCTCGTCATGCTCGAGCGCCCAGGCCAGGCACTCCGCGGCGACCGGGCAGACCCGGCACGTCGCCTTGGCGGCCCTCGTCGAGCCGCCCTTCTCCGGGAAGAACACCTCGGGGTCTGTCTGGGCGCACAGAGCGGCTTCGTGCCACTCGGGTAACGGCGCAGTGACCTGGTGATTCAGCATGCATACAGATGACCGCGATGTCCGGGGACGTCCCTACCGCCTAGTTGGGACTTGTGGGGACACTTGTAACCGTGAGAACGTCCCTTGTAGATGTCCTTACGTCCCTCGGGGGAGGGGTCATGACCAACGACCGGCTGCGCGGCGCAATCCGCAGCAACGGGTACAGCGAGGCAACGCTCGGCGAAGAGCTGGGCGTGGACCCGAAGACCGTGCAGCGATGGATCACAAAGGACCGTTGCCCGCATCCGAACACGGCTGTAAGAGCCGCGAAGCTACTCGGCGTGCCGGCAAATTATTTGTGGCCGGACCTGGACAAGAACAAGGAAGCAGATGCGTCCAGTGAGGTTGTCAATCTCTACGCGCATCGAACGCAGGTTCCCAAAGCGGCTTGGACGGATCTGGTGGTCTCGGCACGAGAGCGCATCGAATTCTTTACCGGTGCCAGCCTCTTCTTCGGTGAAGACAACGTAGAAGCCATTGAACTGCTCAAGCACAAAGCAGCGAATGGCGTCCCCGTCCGAATCGCCCTCTGGGATCCGGATTCCCAGGAAGCTCGGGTTCGTGCCGGAGAAGAGGGCATACCGGTGCCCGAGCGAGTCAGAATGGCTCTGGCCTATTACAAGCCACTGATCGGGGCCTCGGGAGTTGACTTTCGCCTACATCGCACGACGCTTTACAACTCCATCTATCGATTCGATGACCAAATGATGGTCAATCAACACATTTATGGAATGTACGGCTACCTGGCGCCCATTCTTCACCTGCGCAAGCTTGAGCCGGGCGAGCTCTTCGCCATGTACGAACGCAGCTTCGAGCTGGTGTGGAGCAAGTCATTTGCCTATGCGCCGGCCGGTTGACGCGGCTCAACCGGCCCTCGACCGCGCAGGTCTGAGAGAGCGGCGTCGAACTCTTGCCAGGTGGTCAAGTCGTCCAGGGCGGCGCCGGCGCCGGCGGCCAACAATTCCGAGACGGTGGCCGGCCCGGTCGCCACCGCCAGGACATGCGCTCCGCCGATCAATCCGGCCTCTACGTCCAATGGGGTATCGCCTACCAGAATGGTCGAGTCACGTGCCGGATCGAAATTAAATTTAACCGCTGCCTTGTCCTGAGCGACGCGAACGAGGTCGGATCGCCGTCGACTCTCCGAACCAAAAGCCCCGACCTCGAAGTCCAGCAGACGGTCAAGTCCGAACGCTCCAAGCTTGACGCGCGCATTCTCTTCAATGTTTCCCGTGAGCGGCCCTTGAGTGACGCCCTGCGATTCAGACACGCGCAGCAGGGTTTCCGCGGCCCCGGGCAACGCATGTCCGCGGCTCGCAAGATCCGATTTCTTGAGCTGGCCGGCCTGGCGCAGCGCCTGGTATTGCTGCTGCCAGTTGAAGACCGCCGGATCTTCGCCGTTAGCGACAACCAGATTCTCTATGATGGCGACGTCTGTTCGACCGTCCGTCTCCGGTGGAACCTCTGCGGCTCTGCCGGTCAGTATCTCGAATGCCTTCAAATAGATTTCTTTACTTACGCCGGCATTGTCGATCAGCGTATGATCGACATCCCACAGCAAGAGGCAGAGGGTGTTTTCCACGGCTCATACCCTGCCATGAGCGCCGCCGTCGGGCAGCCACCGGCTCTCCATGTTCCAAATTGCAAGTTACCCAGCCGGCGGGTCCAGGCGCGCGCAGGCGGACCGGATGAAGTCCTGAGACAAGGTCTTTGCCTTCCCGCCGCTACACAGGTTCGCTTGCGGCTCGAGGATGTCATTCAGGGCGGCCACGAAACCCGCGGTGATGGTCGCTCCGTTTGGACCCTCGCCGTATCGGCCGTCGATCTGGCAGATCCAGTCCAGGACCTCGGCGGAGTCGGTGCAATCGAGCAGGTTGGCCCAGTACTGGTTGATCTCGTTGGCATGGATGGTCAGGTCGGTGCCGATCAGGGCCCACGGCCCCCAGCGGTTCGCGGTGTAGGTCATGGGCATGACGATAGGGACGAGGCCCGACAGTCCCTTGGCGCATGAGCCGGTCGGCGGGCAGTCTCAGTTCCAGTCTCATTCGCTGCGGTTCACGGGGCGTCGCAGATGCACGGCGCGAGCCGCTGACCTGCTCACCAACCGTCGAGGAACGGTCCCGGACGGCCGCTCTCCGACCTCGAAAGCGTGTGACGGGGCAACCTGTCCGTGGGTTCAAATCCCACCGCCACCGCCCTCTGGCCTGCTGTGATGCTCGGCGGCCAGGTCGAGTGCCCTGGTCGAGCGGCCTGGTCGGGCGGCTGGGTGTCGCTGGGCGGCAAAGGAGCACCTGGACGGCGGCCGGCGAGTAGCGTGCGGCGGGTGACGGCACGGAGGCTGGCGAGCCGGGGCATGGCCGCGATGGGTGCGGTGCTGGTGCTCGGCGTGGCCGGTTGCTCCGGCGACGCGAGCACCCCGAGTGGCACGCAGACGCCCGCCTCCGCCCAGAGCACGAGCCCGCAGGTCCCGACGGGTTCACCGACGGTGCCCGTGACGACCCGGCCGACCCAACGGGTCACGAAGGCGCCTCCGGCGGCGACCCCTAGTCAACTGGTCGCGGTCAGCACGGCCCCCGACGTCCGGATCGGTGCGAAGACGCAGATCAAGGAGAGGGTGGCGGTCCGCGTCCTCAAGGTCACGGAACTGGACCTGAAGGCGGAGCAGCCGGGGGACATCAAGGGTGCCGCGGTCGCCGTCCGGCTCCGGGTGGAGAACGACTCGGCCGCACCGTTCGACCTGGGCGGGATGGTCGTCACGGCGTCCTACCACCACGGGACGCCGGGGGACCAGTCCGCGGCGGGGCCGTCGGACCTGATGACCGGCCTGCTGGCGCCGGGCAGGACGGACACCGGGACGTACGTCTTCCGGGTCCCGCACCGGTACGCCTCGAGCCTGCGCCTGGAGGTCTCCTCGAACGAGTCGCCGACCATCGTCGAGTTCGTCCGCTGAAGCAGCCGGTACCGGAGCGCGCCAGGCGCCCGTAGAGCACGGTCCGAACCGGCCGGTGACCGCCAAGCGGTGGAGAATCGCTGCAAACTCCCGTACATGGGTACCGGTCGGGCAGTCCGATATGCATGATGGGTCCCGTCTGCGAAACGGCCGTCACCGACGGCGGCCATCGGTCGGGAGAGAGCTGTGGTCACCACTCGTCGAACCGCCGTCCGGCGGGGCCTGCTGGCCACCGTCACGACCGTCCTCACCGCCTTCTCACTGGTGAACATCGCACCGGCGCTGGCGGACACGGCGCCGGTTCCCCCGGTCACCGTTCCCACGGTCAGTGCCGACGTGCTGCCCACCGTGCAGATCAACGGCGTGGTCTGGGACCAGGTCGTCGTCGGGAACACCGTGTACGTCACCGGTGAGTTCACCAAGGCCCGCCCGGCCGGCTCGGCCGCGGGCAGCAACGAGGTGACGCGGTCGAACCTGCTGGCCTACAACCTGACGACGGGCGCGCTGGTGACGTCGTGGGCGCCGAGCCTGAACGCCGCCGGCAAGGCGATCGAGGCGTCCTCGGACGGCAGCACGATCTACGTCGGCGGCTCGTTCACGCAGGTCAGCGGCGTGGCCAGGAACCGTGTCGCGGCGCTGAGCGCCAGCACCGGCGCCGTCCTGTCGTGGAACCCGAACGCCAGCAGCAGGGTCAGCTCGATGGTCGTCTCCGGCGGCACCGTCTACCTGGGCGGCATCTTCACCACCGTGAGGGGGCTCAACCGGGTTCGGCTGGCGGCGGTCTCGGCCAGCACGGGCGCGCTGCAGTCCTGGGCGCCGACGGCGGACGCCGACGTCCTGGCGCTGGTCGCCCCCGCGGGCAGCGGCAAGGTGGTCGCGGGCGGCAGGTTCGCCACCGTCAACGGTGCGAGCGCCTACGGGATGGCGGCGATCAGCACGGCGAGCGGCGCGCTGCTGCCGTGGACGGTCGGCGCAACGGTCCGGGACGCAGGCACCCAGGCGGCGATCTTCAGCCTGTCCACCGACGGCACGCAGGTGTACGGCACCGGGTACGTGTTCGGTGCCGGAGGCAACTTCGAGGGGTCGTTCGCCGCCACCTCCAGCACCGGCGCGATCGTCTACATCAACGGTTGCCTGGGCGACACCTACGACTCGGTGCCGATCGGCCAGGTGCTCTACACCGTCGGCCACGCCCACAACTGCTCGGCGGTCGGCGACTTCCCGGAGCAGAACCCCAGGGCCACCCAGCGGGCGATCGCGCAGACCACCAAGGCGGGCGCGGGCCGGTTCGACACCAGCGGCACGTTCACCGGCCAGCCGGCCCCGGAGATCCTGCACTGGGCGCCGACGATCGACGCGGGCAGCTACACCGGCACCACCCAGGGCGCCTGGACGGTCGAGGGCACCAGCAACTACGTCCTGCTCGGCGGGGAGTTCCCCAAGATCAACGGCACCGGCCAGCAGGGCCTGGCCCGGATGGCGATCAGCAGCATCGCGCCGAACAAGCAGGGCCCGCAGGACTACGCCGGGCTGACCCCGACGCTGTCCTACCCGGCCGCCGGTCAGGTCACGGTGACCTGGAAGTCGTCCTGGGACAGGGACAACCGGCGGCTGACCTACGAGGTGCTGCGCGGGGCGTCGCTGGGCAGCGCCACGGTGCTGAACACCCGCACGCAGGACTCGGAATGGTGGAACCGCCCGACCCAGACGTTCACCGACGCCACCGCCCCGCGGGGCAGCTCGCAGACCTACCGGATCAGGGTCAAGGACGCGTTCGGCAACACCCTGGTCAGCGCGACCGTCACCGGCACGGTGCCCTGAGGGTCGGACCTGCCGGCCCTCAGCGGGTCAGTTCGCCGGTGAGGACCACGTCCTCGGCGACGTCGCGCAGCTTCCTGCTCTGCGCCTGGCTGGCCTTCTGCAGCAGCACGAAGGCCTCGGGTTCGGTGACGTGCAGCCGCTCCACGAGGATGCCGAGCGCCACCCCGATGTGCCGGTTGGAGTCCAGCGCCAGGCCGAGGTGGTGCACCTGCTCGCGCAGCGCGAGCGAGCGGACCAGGGTGCCGGCCAAGCCGCCGACCAGGTCCACCAACCCGGACGGCGTGCCGGCCAGCGGATCGGGCTGCCGGCTGTGCAGCAGCAGGGCGGCGCGGTGGTCCACCCCGGTCCGGACCGGCAGCACCGCGAAGGACAGCAAACCGTGATCGTCCAGCAGCGCCTGCTGGTACTGCCGCCAGCGCTGGCCCGGCAGGTCCGCCCCGCGCATCGGTGAGCCGGTCAGCAGCACCCTGGCCGCGTCGGTGACGGTCTCCGCCCGCAACCGCGCCGCAGCCTGCGCGACCGGGTCGCTGACCGCGACCACCTCGGCGCCGTGGCCGCGGGAGGCGAGCAGTTCGGCCGAGGAGCAGTGCTCGATCAGCAGGACGGCGACCCGGGGGACGCCGTCCAGCTCGCGCCGTTCCGCCTCGTCCAGCTCGTCCAGCAGGTGCCCGCGCACGCCCCGCTCGTCACGGGTCGGCGTCCGCTGCGGCTGAACGTGACCGTTCATGACTGCACCGTCACGCAGATGACGGTGACACGGCGGGGCTGGACGTGGCAAGGGAACCCGTTCAAGCCGGCCGATCCAGGTGAAAAGGGGACGTGACGGATGGGCGACCGGCGGGTCCGCGAAGCTGTGCCCTTGATCGCGCGATTCGGGCATGATGTGCGGACGCGCGGCACGGGCGCCGCCATCGAGCACAGGGGGAGTCATGCACCGCCGCGCAGCCGTCGTCGCACTTGCGGGCATTGCTCTGGCCGTCTCCACGGCCCTGGCGCCGGTGGCGGCCGGCTCGCCGACGACGGTCACCAAGTACCCGGTCACCGCGGCCTCGACCAGCTACGCGGGCCTCGGCTTCGAGGCCTGCACGGCGCCGTCCCTGGCCACCATGACCGCCTGGCTCGCCTCGCCCTACCGGGCAGTGGGCGTCTACGTCGGCGGCAGGAACCGCAGTTGCACCCAGCCGGAGCTGACGGCGTCCTGGGTCTCGTCCGTGACCGCGCTGGGCTGGCGGCTGCTGCCGACCTACCTGGGCAGGCAGGCGCCGTGCGCGGCCCGGGGCGGTACGAAGATCAGCACGAAGAAGGCCACCGCCACGACGCAGGGCACGGCAGCCGCGAATTCCGCGATCGCGGCCGTCTCCGCCCTCGGGATCGCTCCCGGCAGCCCGGTCTACTACGACCTGGAGAACTACGACTCCACCGACGCGTCCTGCCGGACAAGCGTTCTCACGTTCCTGTCGGCATACACCAAGCGGCTGCACGCCAGGGGGTACGTGTCGGGGGTGTATGCGAACCTCGGCTCGGGCGCCAAGCACCTGGCGAAGTACTACACCTCGACGTCCTACGCCCGTCCCGACGCCGTGTGGGTGGCGCGGTGGGACGGCTCCCCGGCCCTGACCGGGTTGAAGGGGGTCAGCGACGACTACTGGTCCTCGCACCAGCGGGTCAAGCAGTACCGGGGCGACCACACCGAGACCTACGGCGGCGCGACGCTGAACATCGACAGCGACAACCTGGACTCACCCGTCGCATCGGTCGGCCGGCCCTACGTCACCGAGCTGGGCACCACCAACCTGCGCACGGGGCCCAGCACGCACACCGACACCGTCGGCCCGATCACCGCCGGCACGCCGGTCACCGTGCTCTGCCAGACCCACGGCACGGACCGCAACGGCACCGAGGTCTGGGACAAGCTCGCCACCGGCCGCTACGTCAGCGACTACTTCGTGAGCACCCCGTCGAACACGACCTACTCGCCGGGCATCCCGCTGTGCGCGTACCCGTATCAGGTCACGGTCACGGACTCGCTGAGCAAGCGGGTGAGCCCGAAGGCCTCCGCGGCGAGGGCCGGGAAGATCAAGGCGGGCGGCCTGGCCTGGGTCAAGTGCCAGACCAAGGGCACCGAGACCCGGACCACCTCGGTCTGGAACCGGTTGGTGGGCAACACCTACGTCACCGACCGCTACGTGGCGACGGCGAGCGACACCACCTACACCTCGCCCGTTCCGCGGTGCTACTGAGCGGGCGCTACCTCGGGTGTTCCATCCAGTACTCCGTGAACGAGGAGCACCGGCCGTCCGGGTCGAGCCGGACCAGCCACAGGTTGCTGAACACCGACCCCTCGGTGCGGTAGCGCGTCGTCCCCTCGATCACGGCGAGATCCCCCTGGACGACGACCCGGTGCCAGTCGAACGTCGTGTCACCCGGATCGTCGAGCCGCGCCAGCCAGTTCGACACGATCGACGCCCGGCCCACCCAGGGCTTCCCGTACGGCTCGGTGCGGTACTCGGCGTCGGCGCCGAACAGGTCGCCGATGTCGCCCGGATCGTTGCTGTTCCAGGCCCGCACGTAGCGTTCGACCCAGCCGTCGATCATGTCGTCGTCGCTCACCCGCTCGATCCAACCCACTCAGGCGAGCCGTGTCTCGCCGAGCTGCCATACCGTTGCCGGGTGCGCTTCCTGCTGATCCCGGGCGCCGGCGGCGACGCCTGGTTCTGGCACCGCGTCGTCCCCCTGCTGCGTGCCGGCGGGCACCCGGCGCTGGCCGTCGAACTGCCTGCCGGGGACGCCGCCGCCGGTCTGCCCGAGTACGTCGAGACCGCCGTCCGCGCCGCCGCCGGGCTCGAGGACGGCGCCGCCCCGCTGGTGGTGGGCGGCCAGTCCCTCGGCGCCTTCAGCGCGCCGACGGTGGCGCAGCGGCTGCGGGCCTCGCTGATCGTGCTGGTCAACGCCATGATCCCGCAGCCCGGCGAGACCGCCGGGCAGTGGTGGGAGGCCACCGGATCGTCCCGGGCGCGGGCGGAGAACGACGCCCGCGAGGGTCGACCGCCGGGCGGCGACCTGGACCCCGACACCTACTTCCTGCACGACGTCCCGGCGGAGGTGCTGGCGACGTCGCCGGGCGAGCCGCGGCAGTCGGATGCGGTGTTCGCCGCGGCGTTCCCGGGCTGGCCCGAGATCCCTGTCCGGGTGGTCGCCGGGCGCCACGCCCCGCGGTTACCCGTGGAGTTACAGCCGCGGCG
>CALMAR010000304.1 GCA_937859855.1 uncultured Kineosporia sp. | reverse complement strand
GCCGGGGGATCCGGCTGAAAAGGCGTCTCGGCCAGGTCAGCGGGATGTTCCGCTAGCGAGGTAGGCGGTTCAGCTTCGGGTTGTCCGATGCCCAGCAGCTGGGAAATGCCTCCCAGCAGAGCGGCCCGGGTGACCGGCAGTGGCACCACCAGAACACCGTCGACCTGCTGGGCCTCAACCTGCTCCCACTCCGGCTGATAGCCGGACACCAGAAGCACCGGTATCACCGCGCCCGCTTCACGCAACCGGTTCACCTGGGTGACTGCTTGCATCGGGTCGCCGACATCGAGTACCAGAATGTCGGCGTCCAGCTCAGTACCAAGGGTTTCGAGGTCGTCGACGGGGTGTTCGTTGACCTCGTGTTGGTCAGCCAGCCGCATCGCCAGCGCCATCGAGCGCGAGACGATCAGCAGCCGAGCCATTTACAAGCCTTTCAGCTCAAAGAAGATCTTGATCGCGGCCGGTCCAAGCACGATCACGAACAGCGCAGGCATGATGCAGAAGATCAGCGGGAAAAGGATCTTGACCGGAACCTGCTGGGCCTTCTCCTCCGCACGCTGGCTGCGCTTCACCCGCATCTCCTTGGACTGTACGCGTAGCACGCTGGCGATGGGGATTCCGAAACTGTCGGCCTGCACCATGGCTCCGACGAAGATGCGCAACTCCTCCACATCGGTCCGATTGGCCAGTCCCCGCAGCGCGTCCAGCCTGCCGGTGCCGATCTGCATCTCCTGCAGCACCCGGAACAGCTCGGAGGCCAGCGGGCCGTCGCTGTTACGAGCCACTTGAGCCAAACCGGCGTCGAAGGCCAGTCCGGCCTCCACCGAGATGGTGAGCAGATCCAGCGCATCGGGTAATTCGAGCCGGATCTTCTCGGTCCGGTCATAGCCGAGCTGGTAGATCCACATGGTCGGGCCGAACCAGCCCAGCAAAGTCAGGCCGATGGCCAGCAACACCGCCGTGCGCACACTGGCTCCCAGCAGTGGCGGCAGCACAGCGCCGAGGAGGAATCCGACCAGTGCGCCCAGCGCCTTGGTGCCCAGGACCCGGTCGACGTCCCAGCCCGGCGGGTTCCCGGCCAGGTCGAGACGGCGGCGGATCCGCTCCAGCCGTTCGTCCGGGGTGAGCCGGCGACCGGTGTCCACCATCCGCTGGGTCAGGGGGGTCAGGACCCGGTCGGCGAACGGCTGATCAAGTTCGTGCTGGCGCAGGTTCTGCTTGGACCCGCTGAAAGTGGCCAGCAGCTCTGAGCGGCGGTTGACCGCCTGTCGTGCCCGGGTGGTACTCAGCAGCGCACCGGCCGCCACCGCCAACCCAAAGAAGAACAGCCCCAGCCCACCGGCCAGCAGCAGAGTGTCCCTGGTCATCAGACCTTCACCTTGATCACGCGAGACATCCAGAAACCGCCGATGATCAGCAGAATGGCGCCGAGAGCCAATAACAGCAGCCCGAATTGGGTTTTCAGCAAGGGGGCCAGGTACTCGGGCTTGGTGATCATCAGATACAGAGCGAACACCACCGGCAGCGCACCGAGGATCAGACCGGACAGCCGGCCCTCGGCCGAAAGGGCGCTGACCTGGCGACGTAGCCGCTCCCGCTCGCGCAGGGTGCTGGCGACCGAGGACAGCAGCTCGGCCAGGTTGCCGCCGACGTCCCGCTGAATCCGGATCGCCATCACGATCCAGCTGAAGTCGGTGCTGTCAGTTCGCCCGGCGATGCCGTCCAACGCATCCTCGGGGGGCACTCCGAGGCGGGCCTCCACCAAAGCGCGGTTGAACTCGTTGCTGATCGGCGGTTGCGACTCTCGCACCACCGAATCCATCGCCTGGGGCAGCGAGTATCCAGCGGCCAAGCTGCCGGCCAGCAACTGGAGGGTGTCCGGCAACTGCGACAGGAACCTGCTGTGACGACGCGACCTGGACAGGACCAGGAACATCCACGGGCCGGCCATGCCAAGCAGCAGGCCCACGATCAGCCCCCCCACTTGGCCGCCAGTGAGCAACAGCAGCAGCAGGGCGGAGGTCACCGCGATGCCGATGTGCAGCAACATCCATTCGGCGGTGCGCAGCGGAAGTCCGGCCGACTCGAGCTGGCTGTCCAGCGCGCGGTCGACCTGGCCTTTGCGGGCCAGCCGGGTCATCAGCCGGACGGCGGACCGGGTCAGAGCGCTGTCGCCGAGCCGGGTGGTCTGCTCGGTGACAGCGACCTTGCTCGGCTTTCCGGCGCTGGACACGGAGTAGATCTCCAGCCGGCGGATCACCGCGGACTCACCGTCGTTGCCGGTTCTCAGGCCGCCGGTGGCGGTGGCCAGAAGTACGGCCAAGGCGGCGAACACCGCGGCCAGAGCGAGGATGACGACCCAGGTTGGCACGGTCGTCACCCGCTGTGGCACCACCAGCCGTGGTGTTGCCGCCGCCGGGGACGCGACCGCGACGGAAGGAAACGGCCATGGGAACGAATGCGAGAAGGTCGCCCCCCCAGCCTTGGCGCTGATGGTCACCTGGGCCACCTGGCCAGCCCATGCGGCTGGCACGTCCGTGCTGACGTTGAGGGTGGCCTCTTGTTGCCGGACCTGGCGGGCGACCAAGTCCTGCAGCTGGTTGGTGAGAGTGGCCGAATCATCGAAATGGACCACGGCGGTCCCAATTTTCCTGATGTCCTGAACCGGGTCCTCGCCGACCAGGACGCCCCTGAACGCGACCGAGTTCGAGCCACCGGCACCGAGGGCGGCCTGAACCTGCTGCGGTGTGAATTGCTTGGCATCAGTCGCCGGATCGGCGTGTCCATCGGTGATCATCAGAAGACTGCGGGAACTGGACTTGTCCATGGCCCCTGCGCCCTGGACCGCCGCTCCGTACAGGTCTGTCTTCTCGGACAGATCCCTGGCGTCCAAGCCGTTGATTTTCTGGCGCACGGCGCTCAGATCAGCTGTCGGGCGCAGAATCACCTCTGCTTGATTGCCAAAGGTGACGATCCCGACTTGCAGGCCGGTGCCGCTCTGTTCGACCAGACCGATGAATCGATTGGCGGCCTGGATCTCGGTCTGGAACCGGTTCGGACTTCCACCCTCCAGCATGGATTTGGAGG
>CALMAR010000303.1 GCA_937859855.1 uncultured Kineosporia sp. | reverse complement strand
GGGCGGGGCGAGGGAGTCACATGTCCCTGCCAGCCGGGCCGTCGACGGCCTGCAGCTGGCCGCGGTCGGCGCCCGCCGACAGGAGGCCGCGGACGAGGCGGCGGCCGCATTCGGAATTCCTTGCGCCTATGGCGACCCGGCAGCTCTCATCGCCGACCCTGACATCGACATCATTACGGTGACATCGCCGGTACCGACGCACCACGATCTGCTGGTCGCCGCCCTGCGGGCTGGCAAGCACGTCGCGACCGAATGGCCGGTCGGCGTCAGCGTCGCGCAGACGCAGGAGCTTGTCCGAACTCTGCATGACAGTGGGCGCCGCAGCGCAGTGGGGTTGCAGGCTCGGATGAATCCGGCCGCGACCCGCGGGGCGGAACTCCTGACGCAGGGGGTCGTCGGGCGGGTGCTGAGCGCCACGGTCTACTCATCGACGGCGGGATTCGGGCGGAAGATCACCAAGGCATCGGCCTCTCTGGAGCAGCCGGCCACCGGGATGAATCTGACCACGATCCAGACGGCGCACACCCTCGACTTCGCCGCGCGGCTACTCGGCCCGCTCACGTCCCTCTCGGCTCTCGGCACGATTCAGTACCCGCAGGTCGAGGTGGAGGACTCGCCCGAACCGCTGGACCGGACCATTCCTGACCACGTACTAATGCACGGCCGCTTGAGCGATGGCGCTGCCTTGGCCATGCAGATCGCCGGTGGGCGTTCACCGGAGGACACCCCGTTCCGGTTCGAGGTGATCGGCACCGATGGAACGCTGGTCATCGATGGCGGGGCTCCCCGCGGTTTCCAGAGTGGGCTGCAACAGCTGTCCCTCAATGCTGAGCGCATCGAGGTCGAGGATCCGTTCGCCGCGGCTCTGGAGCCGGGCGCGGTGAACGTCGCCCACGTCTACGCGGCTCTGCGTGACGACATCCTGTCCGGCAGCACGAGCGCGCCGGACCTGGAACACGCCGTCCGCTTGGCCCATCTCATCGACGACCTGCACACAGCCATGGCCGGCCAGCGCACCGTCACGCCGTCCGCCGAATGGCCGTGACGATCACGAATCCCCGCTTGACGCAACGGGTCCGCCGATCGCGGTGAACGTTCTGCCATTGCTCACCCTGAGCGTTCGGGCGGCTGGAGCCGCTGGTGCACCTTGTCGGCAACTGCGCCCAGCGTGCCCATCTCAGTGGGCGTGAGCTGGTCGATCAGCACGTGGCGCACATCAGCCACATGCAGCGGCGCTGCGGCCTGTATGAGTTCGCGGCCCTTGGAGGTGATGACGACGACTGCTCCACGCTGATCAGTGGCGCACCGCTGACGTGACACCAAGCCGCGTTTCTGCATCCGGCCCAGGTGTTGAGACAGCCGGCTCTTCTCCCAGCGCAACAACTTGCCGAGCTCGAACGAGCGCAGCTGGCTGTCCGGCGCCTCCGACAGGTGAGCAAGCACCTGATAGTCAGCGTGTGAGAGCCCGCAGCGCGTGCGCAACTGACGTTCGATGAAATCCGACAGATCGTCGTACATCGTCATCAGGCTGCGCCAAGTCCGCTGCTCCTCTTCGTTCAGCCACGGGCCCTCGGTCATGCCCCCACTCTATCTGCCTTGGTTGACATGTGAACTTTTCTCGCCCTAAGGTCCTGTCGGTAGTTAACAGGTTAACCACTTGGAGCAGGCAGATCGGCTGGAGGTAGCCATGAGCACATCGACATACGCGATCGTCGGCAGTGGCAACATCGGTTCGGCGCTCGCCCGGTTGTTCGCCCGAGCCGGCATCGAGGTCAGCATCACCAATACGCGCGGCCCTGAGTCCATCCGGGAATTTGCCGCCTCCCTGGGCTCCGGGGTCCACGCCGTGACGCTGGCCGACGCGTTGAAGAGTGAAGTAATCCTGATGGCCATCCCGTTCGGGGCCGTGGCCGAGTTCGGCAAGGTCATGCCGGATTGGAACGGCATGACCGTCGTCGACACCACCAACGCGCATTACACGCCCGGCGTGGACCAGCTGCTGAATGGCCGCCCGGCGTCGGAGTACGTGACGGCGAACCTGCCCGGTGCCGACGTCGTCAAGGCCTTCAACCAGTTGCCGTCCGCCGTCCTGGCCGCCGAACTCGATCCGGCCGTGGGTAAGCGCGTGATCTTCGTCGCGTCAGACTCGGCCGAGGCCAGCCACCGGATCGCTCAGCTGGTGACTGACCTGGGCCTTTCGGCAGTGGAACTGGGCCCGGTCGACGAGGGTGGCCGCCTGATCGAGGCGCCCAACGCTCTGGTGCTGCGCAACCTCATCGAGCCACCACTGCCCTGACTGCGACCACTTCCCACTGAGAGGATGCTCATGAAGGCTGCAGTGCTGGCGGAGTTCGCCAAGGCCCCCACCTTCACCGACTTCGAAGAGCCGGTGGCGCGCGGCGACCAGGTCGTGGTGGAAATGGCAGCAGCCGCCGTTCACCACCTGGACCTGGCGAAGGCATCGGGCACGTTCTATCTGGGTGCGCCGCCTCTGCCGTCGGTGCCGGGTTACGACGGCGTCGGCCGGTTGAGGGACGGCCGGCGCGTCTTCATCGACGGGTCCGAATCACCGTTCGGCACTTGGGCCCAGCGATCGCTCGCCTCGACTGAGAACCTGCTCGACGTGGCCGATGACATCGACGACGTCACTGCGGCGGCCTTGGGCAACAGTGGCCTGACCGCTTGGCTCGCGCTGGCCTGGCGCGCTCCCGTGCAACCGGATCAGACCGTGCTCGTGCTCGGCGCTGCGGGCGCGGTCGGAACCGTGGCCGTCCAGGCGGCCAAGGTACTGGGAGCCAGGCGGGTCATCGCCGCTGTCCAGGAGGGGGAAGTCGCTCCGCCGGGAGCGGACGCGACGGTGACGCTGTCGGCTGGCACCGACTGGTCCAGCGCCTTTCGCGCCGGCGACTCCGGCGGCGGCGGACGGGTACTAGGCCCCGGGTGGGGGGCGCCGGCCCAGGG
>CALMAR010000302.1:45650-47348 GCA_937859855.1 uncultured Kineosporia sp. | reverse complement strand
CTCGCGAACCCCTTCCGAGCCGATCAGCGCGGTCCGGCCGCCGTCCTCGATGGTGAGCGACTCGCCCTGGTCCTGGCCGGGCAGGCTGACGCTGTCCAGAACCTTCAGCCTGCCGTTCTGGGCCTTCTCGGGGGGATCGAGCAGGAACAGCCGGTCGTAGCCGCGCAACAGGATCCGCCCATCGGGCAGGAAGGTGCCGTCGGTGATGAAGCTGGCACTGCTGGACGCGACGGGCTCGAGCGTGACCAGGCCAGACGTGCCGGTGGTCTGCTGCGGCCAGACGGAGTCGCGGACGGCGAAGATCTGGCTGCTGAACAGATCTTTGGTGACGACGTACAGGGTGCCGTCGCGCGGATCGGCCAGCAGCGTCTCAGCATTGCGGGGGCCGCCCGGATAGCCGAATCGGATCACCCGTTGTGGCCGGACGGTCCGGGTGACCAGGCGCCGCGGTTCGGGCAGGATGATGATTCGGCTGGAGGCATGCACGGAGTTGTTGTCGCCGATGTCCCCGATGGCGATGAACGGTTTCCCGTTCCGCGCAGGGTTACGCAGCGACGTGATGGCCTCCCAGTCCCGGTTGCTCTCTCCGGCCACGGTGAGGGTGGCAGCGGTGCTGCCGTCCTTGGCGATCGCGAAAATTCTTGGCGGGTGGCCGGAATCGTTGTGTGTCCAGACCACGCCGGGATGCAGCAGGCTGGCGGCCAGCCCGGACGACTCGGTGATCCGGCTGTCTTTGATCACCCGGTCCTCGACGCCCCAGGCCCCCACGCCCCCGCGGGGCGCCCCCCCAGCTCAGGCAGAGCAGCAGCACGGCGATTCCGGATATCGGCAGCCGCGCCGGCCGGCCGGGCTGATGCCGGCTCACCGGGCCGGGTCGAGAATCACAGCCAGCTCAGCTTCTAGGCGCTGCTCCAGAGCTGGCCTGATCTGCCAGGTTTCGGTCAGCGCCCGGTACTCACCGACCCGCCGCGGGCTGGCCGGGGCACCGGTCCGAACGGCCCGGATCAGCGCGTTGCGCGGGGTGTGCCGGGAGTCGATGAACTCGACCACGTCGGTGCGATAACCGAGCAGGCGCAACAGGTCCGCGCGGGCAGCGTCGGTGAGGACGTCGGCGAAGCGCTGCCTCAGGATCGGGTGCCGGGTCAAACCTGGCTCCGGTCCGGGACCGGCCTGGTCGAGCTGGCGCTGGATGTCGTGATGGCAGCACGGCGCGGCCAGTACGGCTGGCGCCTGCCAGCGAACGGCCAGCGCGAGCGCATCGTCGGTGGCGGTGTCGCAGGCATGCAGGGCCAGCACCAAATCGATAGGATCATCGCCCAGCTGGGCCTTCTCGGCGTCATCGATCGAACTGGCCACGAAGCTGAGCCCAGGCAGTCCGGTGCTGGCGGCGAGCTCGGTGTTGCGCTGAGCCATCTCGGGCCGGACGTCCACCCCGATGGTCTGCACCGGCCGGTCGAGCTGCTGACTGAGATATCGATGCGCGGCCATGGTCAGATAGGCGTTACCACAGCCGAGATCCACCACGCGCAGCGGAGTTTGGACGTCGTCGCCCGCGATCCGCCGGGCGATCGGCGCCAGCAGCCGGAGGAACGCGTCGACCTGGCGGCGCTTGGCGGCGTCCGCGCCCAGGGCCGTGAACAACTCATCGCCCGGATCGATCAGGTGCTGCTTGGCTCGGTCGTGGGCGGTGTCTGGGAC
>CALMAR010000302.1:32982-45640 GCA_937859855.1 uncultured Kineosporia sp. | reverse complement strand
GCGGCCGAGTTGGCTTCGCGATGCACCTGGGCCTGCCCGCTCTTGGTCACCCGCAGCTGAATCGTCTGCTCGCCGGTCTGCACATGCCAGGACCCGAACGGCTCGGCCAGCAGATCGTCGACCACCGTCACGGCCTGGGCCGGATCCAGGTTGCGCACCGCTGGGGTCCGGCCGTCGCTGGTCGTCAGCTGCAGGCGGCGGCCGGTCTTCAGGTCGACCGGGCGAAGCTCGGCCCGGGCCACGCTGGGCTGCGTGTTGCGCTGGCGGCCGGCCGCGATGGCCCGGATCAGGCCCCGGCTGTCGAGCAGCAGCGGCCGCAACTGCTGCAGCGCGTCCTCCAGCGGCTCGGTCACCCGCCGATTCTCTCATTCGTGCGGGCTGTTCCCGCCCCGCAGGTGATCGGCGAAGAATGCATCGATCCGGGCCCAGGCGTCCGCTGCCTCGGCTGGCTTCGGGCCCACGTTGAACCGCCGGAGGATGGGCCGGAGTACCTTCGGGCCGTTCTCGAACGGGTTCATGAAGCTGTGGCCGGCCTCGGGGTACTCCTTGATGTCGTGCTCGATGCCGAGCCCGGTCAATGCCTTGTCCAGCTTGCCGGCGGCTCCCTTCTGACTGCTGTCACTGCCTCCGTAGTTGCCCACGATCGGGCAGGCGCCTCGCAGCGCCGCGTCGAGATCCTTCGGCAGCTGGCCATAGTTGGAGGCGGTGGCGTCGAAGCCCCGATTGGCCGAGACCAGCGCGAAGGCCCCACCCAGGCAGAAACCGAGCGACCCCACCGCGCCGGTGCAATCGGGGGAGGCGGTCAGCCACTGACGCGCCGCCTCGATGTCCTGGAACGGACGACCTCGACCGGCGCCCAGGGCCCGGAAGGTGCTGACCAGGCAGCGCCGCACCCCGCCCTGCGAATACAGGTCCGGCATCAGGGCCAGGTAACCCAGCGACGCCGCGTGCTCCAGCAGTTCGAGGTTGGCGTCGTCCGCCCCGAAGATCTCGAAGATCACCACCAGCCCGGGCCAGGGACCGGGCCCCGGCGGCCGGGCCAGATATCCGCGCAGGCCCTCCGATGTTCCGCCGACCGGACTGCTGGACAGATCAATGGTCTCCATGGCGGGATTGTGCCGGGTCTGCTCACCGTCTGCGGCCCGGGCGAATCCCAGTAACCTGCGCGAGAAGCCCCCGGCAACACCGAGGACACATGCACGATGCACGGTGGTCAACGGCTGGAGCGAAACGATGAGCCAGATGATGCTCGCAATCCCGGGACGAGAGAAGGCGCGGTGAACGAACCCCAGGTCCCGCCGGTCTCCCCCGCCGCCGGCATGGACGCGTTCAATGCCCTGCCGATCGACCAGGCCACCGAACGGCTGTGCAGCTGCCTGAATGCTCCCAGCTGGGCCGCGTCCGTGCTGGCGGGCAGGCCTTACCCCGATCGGGAGAGTCTGCTGGCCATGGCCTACCGGTTCGGGCTGGTGCTGGACGATGCGGATTTCGCCAGCGCGATGTCGCGGCATCCGCGGATCGGGGAACGGCCGTCCGGCAGCGGGGCGGACGCCGCCCATTCCCGGGACGAGCAGCGCTCGGTGGATACTGGGGACGCCGATCTGGCGCTGCGGCTGACCGAGGGCAACCGGGCCTACGAGGAGCGTTTCGGCCAGGTGTTTCTGATCCGGGCGGCGGGCCGGTCGGGACCGCAGATCCTGGAGGCACTGGCGGCCCGGCTGACCAATGATCCGGCGGCCGAGAGCTCGATCGTGCGGGATCAGCTGGCTCAGATTGCGCAGCTGCGGCTGGACAGCCTGCTGATGCAGCTGGCCGAAGAGGACGTGCCCTGATGGCCACGCTCTCGACCCACGTGCTGGACAGTTCGACCGGAAAACCGGCGGCCGGGATCCAGATCACGGTCCGCTCGGGGCCAGGGGTGGCTGGGGCTCAGCGCGTGCTGGCCACCGCCTACACGAACGCGGATGGCCGGGTCACCGACTGGGGGATGGGCGAGTTGTCGCCCGGGGCCTATCAGTTGAGGTTCGGCACCGGAGACTGGTTCGCTGGGCAGGGCAAGTCCTGCTTCTATCCAGAGGTACTCATCGCTTTCACCGTCGATGATGACGAGTCGCACTACCACGTACCGCTTCTGCTGGCGCCGTATGCGTACTCAACCTATCGAGGGAGCTGATCATGAGCATCGTCCTGGGCAAGAACCAGTACGGCAAGGCCGAGGTCCGGCTGGTGCACGTCGACCGTTCGAGCCCCCGGCACGTGATCACTGACTTCAACGTAACCAGCCAGTTGCGAGGGGATTTCGAGTCCGCGCACACGGCCGGGGACAACTCGAACGTGCTGGCCACGGACACTCAGAAGAACACGGTCTACGCCTTCGCCCGGGAGTTCGGGGTGGCTGAGCCGGAAGACTTCGCCATCCGGCTCGGGAAGCATTTCATCCAGTCGCTGCCGGCCATCAACGGTTGCCGGATCGCCATCGATTCCTATGCCTGGCAACGGATCACGGTGGACGGCGTCGAGCACGACCACGCGTTCCTGAAGCCGGGCGGCGAGTGCCGGACCACGATCGTGACCATGGACGGCGATCAGACCTGGGTGGTCTCCGGCTTGTCCGATGCGGTGGTGCTGAAGTCGGCCGGTTCGGAGTTCTGGGGCTTTCCGCGGGACCGGTACACGACGCTGGCCGAGACCAATGATCGGATCCTGGCGACGCAGATGACTGCCCGCTGGCGGTATCGCGATGAACCGGCTTACGGCGAGATCTATGGTGCGGTGCGCACTCTGCTGCTGGAGACGTTTGCCTCGACGCACAGCCTGGCCCTGCAGCAGACGCTCTTCGCGATGGGATCGGCCGTGCTGGAGAAATTTCCGGACGTCGCCGAGATCCGGCTGTCCATGCCGAACAAGCATCACTATCTGGCTGACCTGTCGCCGTTCGGCCTGGACAACCCGAACGAAGTGTTCATCGCCGGAGACCGGCCATACGGGCTGATCGAGGCGCAGGTTCTGAACGACGACGCGCCGGAGCCAGGCCTGGCCTGGGAGGGCGTGCCCGGCTTCGTCTGAGCTCTCACGGCCGGGTGGCCGGGTTGGGCCTCGCCGCAGCTGGTCAGCCGGTCAGCCGGTGATGACCGCGCGGCGCTCTTCGGCGGTGACGATGATCGGGCGGCTGGTGGTGCTGGCCGTGCCGTCGACCGGCTGCCACGGGCCGCCGCCAACGGAGAACTCGCCGGTGAAGGTGGTGGTCAGCTCGACCGTGTAGATGCCAGGCACGGTGTAGATGTGAGCGGTCGGCATGTGCGGATACAGGTCGCCCGGGTCAGGAGTGGTCAGGGCGTGCCCGTCGCCATAGCGCCAGGAGTAAGTCGCTGGCGTGGCCCGGACCCGCACTGGCTGACCCAGAATCGTGGTGGGCAGGGTCACCGGTTTCCTGGTGGTCAGCAGGTTGGTGTCGATGTTGATCAGCGTCAACCGATCCGGCGGCTGGATCAAGATCTGCGGTGCCGGGATCGGCAGCCGCCGGAACTGCTCCTGCGTCACCACGATCTCGGGCTCGGCGATAGCGGACGAACGGCAGGCAATCACTCCGGTATTCACCCAGTCGTTCGGACCGGGTGGCGGCATCGCAGGCGCTCGCATCACCCATACAGCCACCCTTGGCCGATCCGGATCCGTCGTCGGACATAGCGAAGAGGCTTGGTGACAGACACTGGCCACGGCGTAAGCGTTTCGGGGATGAGGAGATGAGTTGTATTCGCAGATTACCTGATAAGAAGTGAGCAACTTTACAAACACTGTTCCGCTACTAACATTCCTGACGGCCTGCCGCGCGGATTGAGTTGCCCATACATTAGCCTGAGCATCTCGAAGTCCGGCATTAGCTCCGATTGGCACTGACGGATCAGAATCGGCTATGGCTGGCCCAGCCAGACCAATCATGAATAATACAGCCCCGCTGACCAGGACCAATTTTCCAACCATAGGATTACCCTGATCCGCTCGAGAAACCCACGCCATGGACAGCCCAGTTCTCGCCCGTCCAATCTAGGGCGAAGGTGAAGCGCACACTCTTGAATCCAGGCAAGTCTTTCTTCATTCCAGTGGAAGAAATCGCCACACCAGGGTCTTGGGTCGTCTGACTTACTACCTCTGCACGATCTACAATTTTCGTAAATGGTAGGAACGTTTTTTCCACACGTGCATCAAATCCCTCGATTTGAGTCTTTTTTCTAGAGATGGTTTTGACATCACTGACCCTGGCTGCGCAGTATTTGCAGGAGGGCTGGCTGATGGCTTCCAACAGGCTGGTGTCATACGTTTCGTAGGCGTAGTTGTAAGCGGCCCAGAAGTACTTGACGAATTGGACGGCACTGTCGGCGGTGGGCTGGCCCGGCTGAAGTACAGGCTTGGTGGCCGTCACCGCGGGGGTCGGCGTGGGCAGCTCAGACGAGGTAATGGACGGAGCAGGCGCAGGCTCGTCGTCCGTGCAGGCGGTCAACCCCAGGAATATCAGCATGGCCGAGAGCACCGGTGTCACTAGGCTCGTTCGTCGGCCCCCGTCCATGCCGAAACTGTAGTGAACAAAACGGTCGCTCAACCGGCTCGAACCCAGTCTGTGGATAAACCTTGTGAACGTCACTCGGCGCCCGTCCCGCCTGTTCGACGTGCTGGCCCCGGCCAGACTGGGCCGCTCGTTCCGCTGGCTGCTGGCCTCATCCTGGGCCGGCAACATCGGGGACGGTATCGCCCTGTCCGCCGGACCGCTGCTGGTCGCCAGCCAGAGCCGTAACCCGGTACTCGTCGCGGCGGCAGCACTGCTGCAGCGCCTGCCCTGGCTGCTGTTCGGCCTCTACGCCGGTGCGGTCGCGGATCGGGTCAACCGGCGCCGGCTGGTGATGATCGCCGACGCCGCTCGCTCAGTTGTCGTCGCGGTGCTGTGCTTGGCCATCATCACCGGCTGGGTGCAGATCGGTGTCGTGCTGGTGACGATGTTCGTGCTCGGAGCAGGCGAGGTCTTCGCCGACACGGCCACGCCGACGCTGCTGCCGATGGTGGTAGCGCCATCCGACCTCGGCGTGGCCAACGCCCGCACGTTCACATCCATGCTGGTGGCCAACCAGCTGATCGGGCCGCCGGTGGGCGCATTCCTGTTCGCCGCAGGCATGGCGTGGCCCTTCGCAGTGCAGATACTGGGCACTCTGCTCGGCATCCTGCTGATCGCCAAGGTGACGGTGCCACCCGCGGTCGCGCGCTCCGGCGTCGAGTCGCACATCCGGCGCGACGTCGTCGAGGGCGTGCGCTGGGTATGGCGGCACTCCGCGGTTCGCACCCTGGCCCTGGTCATTCTGGTCTTCAACATCACCTGGGGCGCCGCCTGGTCGGTGCTGGTGCTGTACTCCCTCGAGCGCCTGCACCTGGGCCAGCTTGGATTCGGCCTGCTGACCACCGCCGCGGCGATCGGCGGCCTGATCGGCACCAGCTCGTACGGGTGGATCGAGCGGCATGTGCGACTGGCCACGGTGATGCGGGTCTGCTTGCTGCTGGAAGTGCTCACGCACCTGGCGCTGGCCAACACCACCACCGGCTGGATAGCGATATTGATCGTGTTGATGTTCGGTGCGTACGCCTTCGTCTGGGGAACCGTCTCCCTGGCGGTGCGCCAGCGTGCGGTCCCGCAGGACCTGCAGGGCCGGGTCGGCAGCGTCTATGGGGTCGGCCTCTTCGGCGGCCTGGTCGCCGGGCAGGCTCTCGGCGGCCCGATCGCCAGCTGGTTCGGGTTGACCGGCCCGTTCTGGTTCGCCTTCATCGGCTCGGCCATCACTTTGGTGCTGGTCTGGCGCCAGCTCGGGCACATTGGGCACACGGCGCAACCGGCGGCCTAAGCATCGGCCGGGACGCACTGTTCCGGGGGGCGATGACCGGAACGTTCCTGTCCAGGTCCTCAGATCACTCCGAGGACTTGTTCGGGCGCCTCGACCTGCGGCAGGTGGCCCGCCTCCGGCAGCAAGCTGAAGTGCGCGCCTGGGATGGCCTCGGCGTAGGCCCGGCCATAGTCGGGGGTGACGATCCCGTCAGCCGCCCCCCAGATCACGTGCACCGGCAGATCGGCCCTGGCCAGTCGGGTGCGCAGGCTGGGGTCGCTCATCGTCGTCCCGCCGTAGGTGAAGAGCGTGCCCATGTTCGCGGCGACCAGGTCCGGTGATGGCCCGGCAGTGCCGGGCTGGGGCGCGAACCGCGTGGGGTCGTACCAGGAGAGCCCGACCAGTTCAGCTGGGCTGAGGCCGGAGATATCGGTCACCGGCTGGCCAGGTACCTCGAGACCGACGGCATCGATCAGAACGGCTCCGCTGACTCGCGGGCTGCCGAGCAGGGCCATTTCCGCAGCGATCCATCCACCCAGCGAGTTGCCGACCACCGTGACGTCCCAGGCATCCAAGGAGTCAAGGAGGCTGGCGTAGAGGACGGCGAGATCCTGGACCGAGGCGATATGGTCCGGGCGCGGGGTGCCGTTGAATCCGGGATGCGTCGGCACGATCACCCGGGTGTGCTTGCGGGCGGCGAGCAGGTCACCGAAAGCGGAGACCGAGGCTGGCCCGGCTCCGCCGTGCAGCAGCAGGAAGGGCTGGACCCGGTCTCGCTGCTGAACGGTCACCTGCACCGGGGCACCGCCTGCGACCACCGTGTACCGGGTGGGTGATGGTGTCCAGTCGCGGTGTAACTCGTTGATCGTTGCGGACATCTCGGTTTCTCCCGTCGTTGCGCTGAGCCGGCGTGGTACACCGTGCTTGCGACCTTGCCCGCCGCAGCGCGTAACCGGGAGATGAGAGCTCATCGTGGGATCGGCACCACCACCCTCCGCGTCGGCAGCCCGCCGGGCTCAGCTGGCGGACTTCCTGCGGACCCGGCGAGCCGCGATCAGCCCGGCGGCGGCTGGTCTGCCGGACAGCGGACGGCGGCGAACGCCGGGACTGCGCCGTGAAGAGGTCGCGCAGCAGGCCGGGGTGGGGCTTTCCTGGTACACCTGGCTGGAACAGGGCCGCGATGTCACGCCGTCGGCGCAGGTTCTGGAGGCGCTCAGCCGGGCGCTGCGGCTCACCGCCTCGGAGCACCGGAACCTGTTCGTGCTGGCCGGTGTCCTGCCGCCGGTCCGGTCGCAGGTCAGCCCGGAACTGGATGACGACATCATCGAACTCGTGCAGGGACTCAGACCGCACATCGCCTACGTTCTCGGCCCCCGGCTGGACATTGTGGCTCACAACCGGGGCGCCGAGATCATCATGGGCGATCTGCTGTCGGCTCCCCCGGAGCGCCGCAACCTGCTGCTGTGGCTGTTCAGCCCGGAAGCCGCTTGGGCGAACGTCCGGAGCGAATGGGAAGCCACCGCCCGGGCGAACGTGCTCGATTTCCGCACGGAGTTCGACCGGCGGCCCGGCGACCCGGATTTCACTGCGCTGGTAGAGGAACTGCTCGCTCAGAGCGAGGCGATGCGAGCCTGGTGGACCGACCATGACGTGCTGGCCACTGAGCCCGCGCACAAGCTGATCGAGCATCCCTCCCTCGGTCAGCTGCGCCTGCTCCAGGCCCAAACCTGGTTCGCTCACCGCCCTGGCCTGCGCCTGCGCCTGCTGATCCCGACGGACGAGGCCACGCGGCGAGCGCTGGCCGGCGTTGACTGACGACCGGCCCTCAGGGGAGCAGCAGACAGCTGTCTCCGAACTCGTGCCACAGATACTGCTGCTGCAGGGCCGCCGCGTAGGCCTGCCGCACCAGAGCGCGCCCAGCCACCGCTTCGAGTAGGAGCAGATGCGATGCGCCGGGAGCGTGCAGGCCGGTGATCAGCCCGGTCACCGCCATGGCCGGGTGATCCGGGCCGAGCACCAGATCGGTCCAGCCATCCGCCGGGCGGACCACGCCATCGCGATCAGTGGCCGATTCCAGCGCGCGGGTGACCGTGGTCCCGGCCGCGATCACCCGTCCACCAGCGGATCTCACCTGGTTGACCAGACCCGCGGTCTGCGCCGGAACGGAGAAGCGTTCCGCCGGTGGCGGCTCCTGGGCCTCCAGTGACGAAACGCCACAGTGCAGCAACAACGGCGCGAACAGGACGCCAGCAGCGATCAGCTGAGTCACCAGCTGGAAAGTGAAAGGCCTGGCTGCACTGGGCATCTCGGCACTGCCAGGATCACGCGCGAACACGGTCTGATAGGAATCCAGCGGCCACTCGGTCTGCACATAGCCGTATCGGATCGGGCGTCCATGCCGGTTCATCAGGTCGTGCAGGACACGAGGGGTGATCCCGGCCGCGCGCCAGAGCCGGACGCCACCAGCAGCCGGCCCGTGGTGAGGCCCGAGCAGGATCAGCCCAGCGCCGTCCGCGAACTGGATCCGATCGCCGGGCTGCGCGGTCAGCACCGGGCGGCCACCATCCGGCGCGGACCGCAGCTCGATCAGCCAGCTGCCATCGTCCAGTTCACTGGCGACATGCGCGACCACCGGCTCGGGCCGGCCAGCATCGGAGATCCGGACGCCGGTCAGAGCGGCCGCCAGCGTGGCTGAGGTGTTGACCACGATCAGGTCGCCCCGGCGCAGAAAACGGCCCAGGTCGGCGAATCTGGCATGCTGCACCCCGCTCGCACTGGCCGCCAGCAACCGCACCTGGTCTCGGGCCAGACCCCGGGCCTCAGGTGGCCGATCGGCGGAAAGGGCATCCGGAAGGTCGAATTCGATCATGCTCGTACCCCAGCCAGCAGGTCACTGACCCGATACCGGCCACTGGGCGGCCGCTCGTCGATCAGCCTCAGCAGACCAGGGACAGCCACGGCCGGCTCTGGCCGATCTGAGATGTCCTCACCCGGAAAGGCTCTCTGGTGCATATCGGTTCGCATGTCACCGGGGTCAGCGGCGTATACCCGGAGGGCGGGCTCCTCCTCACCCAGTATCCGCGACAGCTGATCCAGTGCCGCCTTGGACGAGCCGTACCCACCCCAGCCGGGATAGGGCTCGATCGCCGCGTCCGAGCTGATGTTGAGAACGGTGCCCAACCGCGCCCGCAGCCCCGGCAGCGCCACCTGGATCAGGGCCGCGGGCGCAAAGACGTTGACTCGATAGATCCTTTCGAGATCGGCTGGTCGCAGACCGGCCAGTGTCGGCAGTGGGCTTGGACCCAGCTCACTGGCGTTATTGACCAGCAGATCCAGGCCATCGCTGGACCGTTGAACCAGCACCTCCCGATGAGCGGCGTCCGCGACGTCTCCGCGAATGGCGGCGATCGTAACCAGCTCTCCCAATTGGACGGCCACTGCATCCAGCCGCTCCGGATCCCGTCCAGTGATGATCAGTTCCCAGCCGCGACCAGCCAGAGCCCGGGCCAGCTGCTCGCCCAGTCCAGCCGAGGCGCCAGTGATCAATGCGCGTGGCATGGTGTTCTCCTCGTCCTTGATGTCACCATGAACCGAGTCTTCAATGTGAAGTCAGCTTCAGGTCAAGGACGAGCGATGGATTCACGGGATCTGCTGACCATCGGCCAGATCAGCCAGCGCAGCGGGTTCGCCCATTCAGCTGTGCGGTACTACGAACGGGAGGGGCTGGTCAGCTCCACCCGGACCGCTGGTGGCCAGCGCCGGTTCGAACGGCATGTGCTGCGGCGCCTGGCCTTCATCCGGGCCGCCCAGCATGTCGGGCTCAGCCTGGAGGAGATCCGAGCCGTGCTGGACACTCTGCCGAGTTCGCGCACGCCCACCCGGGCGGACTGGACCCGGCTGTCCCGGTCCTGGCGTTCCCGGCTGGACGAGCAGATCCAGGCGTTGCAGGCGCTGCGCGACGGACTGGACTCGTGCATCGGCTGCGGCTGCCTGTCGTTGCGGCGCTGCAGCATGTCGAATGCGCAGGACTGGGCGGCGGTGCGCGGGCCCGGGGCCGACCTGCTTCCGGCCGCTCTGCGCCGTCCAGCCGCCCGCGAGCCGCACTGACGGGTGCTGTGCTGGCGCGCCGACGAAACTAGCCTCCTTTACCCTGGACCGATCAGCAGGCCCGAATGGAGGAATCAGGATGGCCGGAACGCCAGAGGTTTCCATCGACGCACCTGGCCTGCCGCAGCGGCTGAAGCAGGGCCAGCCGGATGTTCTGTCCCCCGGCGCGCTGGCCTTCGTCGGGCAGCTGGCGACCAGGTTCGGTCAGCGCCGGGCTGAGCTGCTGGCCCGCAGAAAATCGGCCCGGGAGCGGTTTGCGGCCTCCGGTGGTCCCGACTTCCTGGCCGAGACGGCGCAGATTCGGGAGGATCCATCCTGGCAGGTGGCTCCGCACCCGCCTGCGCTGACCGATCGCCGGGTCGAGATCACCGGGCCCACCGAAGCGAAAATGGCTGTCAATGCGCTGAATTCAGGGGCCAAGGTGTGGCTGGCCGACCTCGAGGACGCCAATACCCCCGCGTGGCACAACGTGGTCGAGGGACAGCAGAACCTGTGGCACGTGGCTCGGGGGTCCTTGAGTTTCACCAGCGATCAAGGCAAGGACTACCGGCTGCGTACGGATATGCCGGTGGCCGTTCCGATCGTCCGGCCGCGCGGCTGGCATCTGGACGAGCGGCATCTGCTGGTGGACGGCGTCCCGGCGCCGGGCGCCCTGGTCGACTTCGGGCTGCACTTCTTCCATAGTGCGGCCGAGCTGGTCACCCAGGGTCTGGGACCGTTCTACTACCTGCCGAAGATGGAGAGCCATCTCGAAGCCCGGCTGTGGAACGAGGTTTTCAGCTTTGCCGAGGCGCAGCTGGGCATTCCGGATGGGACCGTCCGGGCCACGGTGCTGATCGAGACCCTGCCCGCGGTCTTCGAGATGGAAGAGATCCTCTACGAGCTGCGCACCCACGTGAGCGGCCTGAACGCGGGCCGCTGGGACTACCTGTTCAGTGCGATCAAAACCATGCGCGATGCAGGGCCGCAGTTCGTCCTCCCCGATCGCGGCACGATCACGATGACCGCTCCATTCATGCGGGCTTACACCGAGCGGCTGGTTTCGACCTGTCATCGCCGGGGCGCATTCGCGATGGGCGGGATGGCGGCGTTCATTCCCAGCCGCCGTGATCCGAAAGTCAATGAGGTTGCGCTGGCTCAGGTTCGGGCAGACAAGGAGCGGGAGGCGGGCGACGGGTTCGACGGATCCTGGGTGGCGCACCCGGATCTGGTGCCAGTCTGTGCCGAGGTGTTCGACTCGGTTCTGGGCGATCACCAGAATCAGCTGGCCAAGCAGCGGCCGGAGGTGGAGGTGAGCCGGGCGCAGCTGCTGGATTTCGCTTCCACTCCGGGAGCGGTCACCGAGGCCGGGTTGCGCACCAATGTGTCGGTGGCGCTGCAGTACCTCGGGCACTGGCTGAACGGATCGGGAGCGGTCGCGATCAACAATCTGATGGAGGACGCCGCGACCGCCGAGATCAGCCGTTCGCAGATCTGGCAGTGGGTGCACGCCGGAACCCGGCTCGACACCGGCGAAGTGGTGACCGCCGAACTGGCGGAGAAGGTGCTGGACGAAGAGGCGGCGGCGCTGAGCGCCGTCCCGCATCTGGAGGAGGCCCGAACATTGTTCGCCACCGTCGCCCTGGCCGACGACTTCGCCGATTTCTTGACTATTCCGGCCTACACCCTGATCGATTGACCGGGCGTAGGCAGGAACGCGCCGTGTGTTGCTCAGAGTAAGGGAACCACTGCGCTAAGTTCGTTACGCCGGACGTCCGGCGTCTTCGGGGCGTGGATGACCTTGAGGGCCAGCCCTGACGCGCGGAGCCGGATCTGTGACCCAGCAGGAACATCGCGACCTACAGGTCATGAGCTCCGATCCTGTCGTGCTCGCCAAAGATCCGGCCGAACCGGCCAGCACCGAGAATCAGCCGATCCAGCCGACAGGCCAGCCGCCGTCCCTGCCACCGTCCCTGCCGCCGTCCCGGCGCCGCCTGGGACGGGTGACCAAGCTGATGCTCTGGATGCTCACTCCCTTCCTGGTGCTCGGGCTGGTGGGCGTGGGTGGGGCCATCTACCTGGAGCATCGGCTGGACAGCAACATCCATCGTTTTCCTGACCCCTTCGCTGGGATCCCTGCTGCGCAGCGGCCAGCTCGGGCGGGTGACGCTCAGAACATTTTGCTGCTGGGCTCGGACAGCCGGATCTCGGCTGGCGATCCAAGCAATTGGCGGTTCGGTGCTCAGCGCACGGACGCCATCATGATTCTGCATATTCCGGCCGATCGTTCCGCCGCCTATGTGATGTCCATCCCCCGTGACAGCTGGGTCCCGATTCCAGGACATGGCTACAACAAGATCAACGCGGCGTTCAGCTTCGGCGGGCTTCCGCTCACGATCCGGACGATCGAGTCCATCACCCGTATCCACATCGACCACGCGGTCATCGCCGACTTTCAGAGCTTCAGCGGGCTGACCGATGCGCTGGGCGGGGTTCAGATCACCGTTCCGAGTGAGTCCGGCGTACCCGGTGCGAACGTTCCGGCGGGCACCCAGTGGATGGACGGCGCCACCGCGCTGGCCTATGTGCGCGAGCGGTACCACCTGCCGGGCGGAGACTTCGACCGCGAACGCCGTCAGCAGAACTGGATGCGCGCCATCGGCAGCAGCGCCCTCTCCCGAGGGACCCTGACCCACCCGGCCCGGTTGTAC
>CALMAR010000302.1:0-32933 GCA_937859855.1 uncultured Kineosporia sp. | reverse complement strand
TTCTCACTCTGGTCACCCGGTTGATTCAGGTGGACCGCGGCTTCTCGATCGGTGACATGCGAGGCCTGGGGCTTTCGATGCGGAATGTGCGTGATGACGACTTGTTCTTCCTGACCGTTCCGGTCACCGGTACTGGGCGCAGCCCGGACGGTAAGCAGTCGATCGTGCGCCTGGCTGCGACCCAGGACCGGGACCTCTTCCGGCACATGGCCAACGACTCCATGGCGGTGTGGGCGGCAACCCACCTGGGTCTATTTCTGGGCGAAACGGTCCGCTAGAGCGCGAGGTTCGCCTGGGCCGGCCGGCCGTTCCCATTCGGCCCAACCCCCTGCTGGCCCTGATCACCCGGCTGGCTCATTGATTTCTGGGCCAGGTTGCTCTGCGCTGTGGTCGAGACTGGTTGATGACTAATTGCCCGGCTACAAGCTCGTTCCTGCAACCGAGTGAACGCCGTCATGACGACCCGGTTCGTCGGGTTTTGACGCCCCAGCGGAGTTCAACGATTCCTCATGCCTGATCACTCTCGGTCGTAGTGGATCGGTAACACCCCGGTAGTGACCATGGAAGGTCAAACGACATGATGATCAACACGCGTCTCCGGCTGCTGACGGCGTTCGGGCTGCTCCTCGTGATCTCGGCCATGAGCCCTGGATCGGCGGAGGCGAAGGCACCCGAGATCAAGAAGGCCCCGAGCAAGCGGTCGGCCAAGTCCGTGCAGCTGCCGCGTGGTGGTCCCTTCTCAGCCAAGAGCGTGTGGAAGAAGCGGATCGACAAGGCTCCCTTGGCCAAGAACTCGCGGGCCATGGTGCGGAACCTCGTCGGCCAGGTGACGCCGAACTGGGGTGGGGTTGCCGCCTTCAACGTGGACCAGTACGCGACCAACGTGTACGTGGTGCAGAAGTGGCAGAAGCGGGTGACGGTCCGTTTCAACGACTGCCAGGGCAAGGGCTATGTCCCGGCCGGCCTGTTCGGCGCAGGCGGCCAGTTCGTCGGCGTCCCGGTGCCGTCCAACGCGACGCCGTCCTTCGGTACCGACAAGACTCTGGTCATCTACCAGCCGAGTACGGACACCAGCTGGGAGTTCTGGCAGATGACGTTGACCGCTTCGGGCTGGAGTGCCTGCTGGGGTGGCCGCCTCGACCACGTGTCGACATCGGGCGGATGGTTTTCCGGCGGACACGGCGTAACCGCGACAGGGCTTTCATCCATCGGGGGAGCCATCGGGATTCGAGACGTTATGGCCGGTCGCATCGAGCATGCCCTGACCTTGCAACTGATCTCCCCGGCGAGCTGGACCAAGTTCAGCTGGCCGGCCCAGCGCTCGGACGGATTCAGTAACGACAAGAACGCGATCCCTGAGGGGACCCGCCTCCGTCTCGATCCCAAGGTGAACATCAACAAGCTTCACCTGACCCCGATCGGCAAGATGGTGGCCCGTGCAGCGCAGCAATACGGATTCATCGTTACCGACAAGTCTGGAGCGGTGTCCGTCGTCGCCGAAAGTGGCTACGCGACCAAGCAGGTCACCGGCAAGGACCCTTGGGCCAAGTACATGCACGGCGAGCCCAGTTATCACATCATGCGAAACTTTCCCTGGAGCAAAATGCAGGTGCTACCTCCTAACTACGGTCGGACAGCCTGATCGCGCTTTCAGCCGACACCGCCACCTAGAGCCATAGCCGAGGCAACGCAAATCTGCTGCTGGCTCGGATCGCGTACTTGACCCGCTGCTTAGGTGACTCATAGGGACGGCCGTCATACCCGCGGGTTCCGGATAGCTTCGTCTCGACTGGGAACCGCCAGTCAACGCCTGTGCCCTTGGCCTCCAGGTCCCTCAGCACGGTGACGAGAGACTGTTCCGCGCACTGGGCGGTCGCGTCCTCGCGGAGAAGATCGACGTGATCCAAGATCTGCGACATCCCGTAACGGGTAGCGCCGAACAGAAACATATCGGCCCACGGTCTCGGGTACCGGCGCACGTTGAAGTACAGGTCGTAAGGCAGTGCGCGATCACAGATAACCCGATCGAGGTTCGGCACCGTATAACGCCCAGTCAGCTTCCAGACTACCGCGCGGTCGTCCACCAAGTCGGACTTCATCATCGCCTCATAGATGAGGTGGGCTTCCAAATAGGCGCGGCCCGGCCTCCCCGGCACGTCCGTCATCGGCGGGGCTTCGACGAACTCAATGGGCACTGAACAGCCAACGCTCTTGGCCAGTCGCCGAAAAGGATCCAAATTGAACGCGCTGTTTTCGCCGACCACGATTCCTGCGACGCCCGACGGGACCGAGCGAAACATATGTTCGAACGCTGACAGGTACTGGTCCCGCCGGACCTCTGGATCTATGACGGCCAAGCCGCCAGAGGCGGCGTGCGGCTGGACAGTCGCGGTCAGCAGGACGATCCGCCTTGCATGAGGCGCTCTAGCCAGCTGCTGCATAGCAGCGCAGCCTAAAGGTTGACTGCCAACTGACATAGGTGCCGCACCGTAAACCTGCCGACCCACTATGTGAGTGGGCGCAGTTATCTGCCTTGCCAGCACTGCCGAAGCGCACCCGAAAAAGCTCAAAACTCAACTAATGAGGCAAGAGGCCAAAACCCAGAAGGTTACATGTTAACATCTGTGGCCTTTTTAGAATTATCCTCTAAGATTGCGACTCGCCACCAGTAGCCACAACACCGCACTCCTGCTTGGAATCAGTACCATGGAGCGTCTGTCGATGACGTGATAATGACAGGGTGACATCTCCGAAGACACGATTCATGACAATTGTCCATCGTTCAAGCTGTGAGTTGTTGATCAATGATTTGCTTCGTCGTCCTGGCTCACATCGAGCCGCTCCACTTCGTGAGACTGTGTGAGACCTTGACCGACGGTGGCCAACAAGTAGTGGCACATGTCGATGCCGGAGTGGACATAGAGCAGTTCCAACGCTCAGCTCCCCCATCTGTACATTTTGTTACCAATCGTGTCAGTGTAAATTGGGGCGGCTTCAGCATGATTAAGGCCACTCTACGAGCTTTTCGACTAGCTCGCGAGGTGGCACCAACTGCCACACACTATTGGCTGGTGAGTGGCGACAGTTACCCGATCCGAGCACCGAAGCAACTAGAATCCTGGCTTAGCCGTTATCCTGAAACGCAATTCATAGACTTGCTGCCCTTCCCCGCGCCGGAGATTGATAAACAGCTCGAACGGATATCGCGGGTGCACATAGAGCGCCGCAAAGGGGGCCGTTTCAACCGAGTCCTTGGCATCATCAGCCGGCACAGTCGCAGTCCCTATAAGTACTTGTTGCAGGGAATGCGGCCCTTTTGCGGAAGTCAATGGCTCGCTCTCACCGGTTCAGCGGTTGACTACGTTCTTAAACAGACGAGCCAACGACCGGCTTTCGTCTGCTTAGCCCGCACTTCGCAAGTGCCAGACGAATTCTTCTTTCAAACGTTGATCGGCAACTCCATTTTTAACAGCGTCCGCCAACCGGCTCCCATATTTATTCGATGGCAAGGATGGTCGGCGCGACCATTAACGACTAAAGACATCGATTGGCTAGCGCAACCGGAGCAAGCCAGTGAAGTCACACCCTACGGCCGAGCGGCTATGCTCATGGCTCGCAAATTCACCTCAGCCGATCAGCACGTTGTTGATCTAGTTGAACGTAAACTCTGGAATCTACCCACTTGAACCAGACTTATAAGCTCATTGCCTCGAAAACAAGCGGAGACACTGCAGTTGATAGACCGTCCTTTGTCGAAACGGGGCCTATCATGGCGCACAATCTGCACGCGGGATGCTCGAAGGCCACAATAGCCGTCCATAGTTCGGAGACTGAGACACGAGTTGGTCCACAGATACCGAGCCCGCGTCGGGCTGCTCGCTTGAGCCGAGAGCCACGGAACCGTAACTTGCGCCAACAGCCCCCAAGTGGCGCATTGGCACGCAGTCGAGTACTGCTGAGCGACATCCTTCCTTCTCAAAGGTTGCCCAAAACCACTCCAGGAAATAGCCCATCCCGGCGTCTTTCGAAAAGGGAACAACGCGGTCAATCCAAGGGGCTTTAACGAGAAACAGTGGTCCAATTTCTACCGCGCCCACGGCTCTCCCGGCGACGAGAGGGCGACGCACGTTAAACCAGTGAGAATGATGACTATTCGCGGCATGGGCAGGCTGAGCGAAGTCGACATCAAGCATTGACATTGCTCCAATCACTGCTGAGAGGGTCCACGACCTTAAGAGTGCGACGTCATCGTCAGCTATGACGAGCCAGTCAGGGTTGGTCGTCGATTGGGTCCACAGGCGATTGAGCAACGTACATCTCGGTCCCTGGCCACTCCCACAAGTGAATCGCGCCAAACTCGGCGCCACTGAGTCAAGGGCCCACAATCGTATCTCTGTACTGTCGCTGGCGCATCCATTTATCAGTTTGTGAACGACATGAGCGTTGCGTCTTCGGTATACACATAAGACAACAGTCTTTCTATTCTGAAGCCCCGAAAAGTGCCGCGATGCACGCGAACTTGATAGGACAGACGGCAGATTCAAGAGCATTGGCCGGATCCTTTTACCCGGAAATCGATCGGTCTTGTATACCGCTCGCAGAAAACGCTTCGGCACAGAGTGGAGCATCGCCAGGCTCAGTCGAACGTGGAAGCATTCAGCCATGGTGTTCCTTTCAAATTCCACATAAACTTGAGTCAACTGGACACGCGTGCAAGCGGCCATGGCGCTCATGTTCTTACTGGGCGGCGATCTTCTTGCCGCGACAAGGTGAAGCAGTTACCACATACTGGAGGAAAAGAATCTCACCTAATGCTCGCGGGGCGATGTACTTGACTAAACGCGAACGTCGACGGCTAGACCCATCCAGCATATGCCAGCAAGGATTAATCCCTACGATTGATTGAATTCGCCATCCACTTTCAGTAAACATTTGCCGCATAGATTGTTTGGTAAAGAATCGGAGGTGCGTCTTATCCAGAATTCCCACCTCTTCGTATTGCCAACTGCCGTGCCACACTAATGGCCACACGACACTCCGGTGGCGAACGTTCGGAATAGAGGCCACGACGACGCCGCCTTCAGACAACAGATTGGCAGCGGCAGTGAGCGCATGCGCGGGTTCAATCATGTGTTCCAGCACATCGTTAAATGTGATCACATCAAAGAACTTGGCGGGAAGTTCGTTCTCAACGTCGGGAAACATGCCACTTAGACATCTATGAAAGGCAGGTTCAGCGACGGAGAAGCTTTCATCATCCGGCTCCACGCCCCATAACTCTATTTCAGGTCGCTGACGAGACACCTCGGTCGCATACCGCCCAGTACTACATCCTATATCTAATAGCCTCTTTGTGTGGTTCGGTATGAAGTCAATTAATTCATTTCGATGAGTATCGTATTTTAATGGCATTGTTACCTCCGTTTGAAATATAACTCGTAGCACTAACATCGTTTATTTAAGCGTCATGATCTGATGGGGACGGCTGACCTTAGCGAGAACGAGGACATGAGCTTGTAAAGGGCTGATAGTGAGGTACATACCAGGCTCTAGATGCGCGCTGTCCGCCCGACTCATGCGTATTGACGAACAGGTAGTCCTGCCAACCAACTTCTTACGTTCTTGCAAGTGCTCGGTCACCATCGATCGCTTTCCGAGTCGATTAAGCTTATGCGTGAAGAAGCAAGTCAATTGATCGTGCCCTTTTTGAAACGCCAGAGGTAAAGGCCGCAGCGTGTGAGGTCGCAGATTTACGATCACTTACGATTTTTCCTACTGACGGTCGGATAGGGAAATAGAAAAACTGGGTGCCTCATGGGCAGCTCGTAAGAGCATCTTGATCACTTCGAAGAAGGGCGATTTGGTGTCCGGTTCCGTCTTCTGCGGAGTGCGTTCTCAAGTTTAGAAACCCCCATTCCGGCGCCCAGACACCGTCCCGCAAGTCGGGTACTCGAAAAGTGCACGCGTCCATGACGAGGTCGGCCAGCTCGTAAGCTGCACCGGTCGGCTCTGCTGTCGACAGCGACAGATCGACCGAATAGGTACCAGGTGCCAGAGGAATAGGATCAGAAAAGATCGTAGCTTGGGCCGATGCTGTGGGTTCGATACGGGGACATGGAGGTCCGAAAGTAGACCCGATCGACACACCAGCCGAACTACGAAGCGTAAAGTTGGGCCGCCACCCATCACAACCAGCACTAGACTCAACGTACAAGTCCAACTGAAGTGTGACGAGATCTCCGGCGGATCGATGAGCATGAGCCGCGGCCGCGATAAATCGATGGATCTTTCCTGAGCCGAGCTGACGGATGAAACCAGCATTCCGAGCTCCTACGCGATGCTGCCGTTCGAGTACATCCATTGAAGGACCGCTGTCGACCAGCGATCCTCGATCGAAGGCGATGGCATTCGTTGTGAGTTCGGCAATCAACTCATAGTTGTGAGAGACGAACAACACCGTGCGCCCGTCACTGGCCATGCGCTTGATCTGCGCAACCGATCTCTGCTGAAAGTCTGGATCACCAACGGCCAGAACCTCATCGAGCAAGAGGATGTCACAATCCAGATGGGCGGCAACGGCGAATGCCAGTCTCACGTACATTCCGCTGGAGTAGCGTTTGACAGGCGTATCAAGAAACTGTTCGATTTGGGCGAACTGAACGATTGCATCAAACTGGCGATCAATCTCGCGGGTCTTCATGCCCAATATCGATCCATTAAGAAAAATGTTCTCTCGGCCGGTCAATTCGGAGTGAAAGCCGGTTCCAACTTCCAACAGGGATCCGATTCGGCCGAACACCTCCACGCGACCGCCGGTTGGTGGCGTGATGCGGCTTAGAATTTTCAGAAGGGTGCTCTTACCCGCTCCGTTATGACCAATCACGCCCAGAATCTGACCGCGAGGAACTTCGAAACTAACGTCTCGAAGGGCGCAGAACTCTTCACGTGATCGACCGCCCCGTGGATGACGGATCCGATGTAGAGCTGCCTGAGCCAGTGTTGCGTGATCGTGGTCCATATGGCGGATGGTGTAGTGCTTGGACAGGTCATGAACTTGCAATGCAATGTCAGATGACATCTGCGAATCGTCTCTCCATTCGACTAAAGGAAACCATTCCTGCCAGGAAGAGAAGTGGTGCGGCTATGGCGCTACAGGTGATTGAGAAAGTGTCTGGTGGGCTGACGCCCAACAGGCTCCAGCGGAAGCCCAGCATCACGCCTGTCAAGGGATTGAGCTCGACCCAGACCAAAGTCGCTTTGGGTACTTCAGTGAGTGAATATGCGATAGGTGTTGCGTACATCAGTATCTGCAGCATTATTGGAATCACATATCCAACGTCCCGGTAATTGACCATTAGCGCCGCTGAAACTAGTCCGATACCGGCTCCGATCATCAGAGCCAAAAGGACCCAGAACGGTAAGATCATCAGACGTATACCGCTACCGACTCCCGTGGCCGCCAGTATCACGGTCATCATGGCAAGGGCTACAGCGAAGTCTGTGAACGTTGACCCCAATGTCGACAGGGGCAGGATCAGACGGGGAAAGAAGACCTTTGATACCAACCCCGAGTTGGCCAGCAATGAAGTGGAAAACTTTGACAGGGTACTGCTGAACAGGTTCCATCCGAGCATTCCGGCATAACTGAACGCGAAGTACGGCACGCCCTCGCTAGGAAGGTCAGCGATTTTACCAAACACGAAGCTGAACACTCCTGCGGCTAGCAAAGGTTGCAGGATCACCCAGATCACACCCAAGGCGGTCTGCCTATATCTCAAGGTTATGTCTCTTGCGGCCAGTCTGAACAGCAGGTGCCTGAAGTCCCACACGTCACGCAAATGAATGAATGCCCAACGTTTCGGCGGCTCGATGATCAGATCGGCACTAGATAGATTCATAACAATCTGCTTACTCAACGAGGTTCCGATGCCCCTTCTCATTGACTTATCAGGGCCCAACCCCATGTGTTATGCCTCGGAAGCTGTCTTGGAACCGCAATACCATACTAAATATCGCGACCTGCAGGGTAGTATCCGGCGATCCTTAGACCTCTGCGGCAAAGCGGGCTTCTGAACCTTTGTCACCGTTCGCCCCATTGAATTTATGGGATAGCGGCGCGGTCACAGCTCGGGTAATATAGAGGCGGTGCAGTCAGCGCAACAGTTAAAGTCCGGATTTGACCGGAACAGACCCACTTTCGTGGTGGAGTAACTGCAATTGGTTGGATGACTGCGTCTCGATGAGACGACTTTAAGTGGAGACGCAGGTGGTGGGGTTCATGTGGTCGTCAACGACGATCCTGTGAGCTAATCGAAGACCTACTGCCCAGGCATCGGGGCACATGCCAAGAGGTGACTGATGAGGCCAGCCTTCTCCGTGGTGATTCCGGCGCACGATGAAGAGGCGGTGATCAGCCGATGTCTTGCATTCGTGGCGCACTTGGACCCCGGTGAGGCGGAGGTTGTTGTTGTTGCCAATGGGTGCAGTGACGGCACTGCCAGCGCGGCTGCTGCGATACCCGACGTTCGGGTCATCGAACTAGAAGAGGCAGGAAAGACCACGGCGCTCAACGCTGGTGACTCAGCGGTCGCTGCGTTTCCCCGGGTTTATCTCGACGCCGATGTCTCTGTCAGCGCCCTGGCTCTGCGTTCCGTGCGAGACGCGGTGGCGGGAGATAAAGCACGGGTCTGCGCTCCCAGCGTCGAACTGCTGACTGAGGGCCGACCTTGGTCAGTCCGAGCGTTCTACCGCGCCTATCGGGCCCTCCCGTACGTGCAGAACGGGCTGACAGGCTTGGGTCTGTACGCCATCTCCGAAGCTGGCCGGCGGCGCTTCGAAGAATTTCCAAATGTGATGGCCGATGACCTCTTCGTTCAACGTCTATTCGATCCGGCCGAGCGGGTGGTGCTGACGAACTGCTCGTTCGTGGTTCAGACCCCTCGCACGCTGCGCTCATTGACCGCTGTACGTGCTCGGATCGCCCGGGCCAATGCACAGTTGGCTGCTCATGATGAGGGGCAAAGCGCGACCGGATCAGAAACGGCCCGGGCGCTGATTCGGCTGGTGATTGGTAATCCACGTCTCCTGGCAGCTGCCTGTGTCTATGCGGGCGTCACGTTCGTAGCCCGGACGCGCGCGCGCCTTGCCCCGGGATCGGACTGGATACGTGATTTTACGACCCGATAGGCCTGCGGCTTTATGAACGGTTCTACGTGGGACCACTCGGGTGAGCGGGTATCTATGGCCACACCGGAAGCGGAATCACGCCACGGCTGGCTCATCGTGACACCGGCCCACGACGAAGCGCAAAATCTGGCCTACTGCGCTCGTGCGCTGATGGCCCAGGACAGCCGCCAAATCAGAGCGTGGGTGATCGTCGATGATGGAAGTACGGATGCCACCGGTGACATTGCCCGGAGCCTCGAGGTCGACTTTCCGAAGTACGTCATCGAGACACGGAACAGCGGCGGACTCATCGGCGGCTCGGCTTTCCGGGCATGGCAGAGCGGAGTGGACTGGGCCCTCGGGCGCGGCCTGCATCCGTCGTGGCTCATGAAACTTGATGCAGATGTAGAGCTTTCCGAAAACTATCTCCGGCTGATAAGTCAAGCTCTGAGCCATTTCGACTGCGCCGGCGGCCTTCTGGAAGGTCCAGGTCATCAGGAACGACTTTGGCACGTCCCGGGACCAGCCAAAGCTTACAGCTGGCGGGGGTATACGTGCCTGACCCATTTGCCCCGCAGTGTCGGATTCGATGTCATCGATGAGCTGTCCATTCGTGACGCCGGCTACCTGACCACCACCATCGGCCAAGCCAAGATCCGGATCCGGCGCGCCATCGGTGCCAGCCAAGGGCGCATCCACGGCCGATACCGCAATGGCGTGGTCTGCCGCTGGACCGGCTACTGGTGGCCGTATCTCCTGCTTCACTCACTCAGGTACTGCTTCCGGCGGCCGCGACTGGTTGGCGGCGCTGCCGTGGTCTATGGATACCTCTTGGCCGGTCACGGCCCCTATCCGTCCGAACTCCGCGCCAGGCACCGACGAGAACAGCGGCAACGGCTGCTCGCGGCCGTCGGGCTGAAAGTGATGACTGGCCGGGTTAGCTCAGTACGCTGACCTAGAGCCAGGACCGTGTGGCATCGCCTAACTTGCAGCGATGCCAACTACTCTGCGTTGAATGTTAGCTAGCAATCCGTTGCTTACCTCCAGACCACCAGCCGCGGATAAGTCCCCGCCGCTGACAGTGGCCTACTTGGTGAGCCAGTACCCCAAGTTGTCTCATGAGTTCATAGCCCGTGAGATCCGGGCCTTGCGCGCCGCTGGCGTCAGAGTGCACACGTTCACGGTTCGCCCCCCCTCGATGGAGGACTTACACTCGTCAACTGGTCGAGCCGAACAAGCGACGACCGAAGTGCTGCTGGACAAGCCAATTCAGCCGGTGGCCGCGCTGCTCCGCCTCTTGATCAGGCATCCTTCGGCCGGGGTCTCGATGCTGTGGCGGGCGATGTGTACGGGTCAGCCCATGGCGCGGAGGCGTCTCTGGCAACTCTTCTACCTCGCTGAGGCTGCGCTCTTGGTCGAACGGATGCGTGCAGCCCAAATCAGTCATGTACACGTACATTTCGCTAACAATGGAGCGGATGTAGCGCGGCTGGCTGTGGCGATCGCTGATCGGACCCAAAGCTCAACTTGGAGCTGGAGCCTGGCAATGCATGGGCCCTCCGAGTTCTTCGATGTACTCGGTTCGGATGTCGCGGAAAAGGTTCGTTCCGCGGCTTTCGTGGCTTGTATCAGTGACTTCTGCCGCTCGCAGCTGATGCATCTGGTTGAACCGTGCCATTGGCCCAAATTGTACATCGTGCCGATGACTGTGGACCTGCGCCATTACCCTTCCACGTTGGACGAACGGGCTACGCGGCGGCCAAACCCCCTGCGCATTCTCTTTGTCGGGCGACTGGTCCCTCAGAAGGGTCCTCAGATTCTGCTGGACGCCATCCGCGGCCTCGGTGACGTGGAGCTGCGAATCGTTGGCGGCGGCCCACTCGCAGAGGGACTGCATCGTGAAGTGGCGATCCGAGGTCTCTCTGATGTCGTGACGTTTGTCGGGCCGGTGGGGCAGGACGAACTTCCTTCTCATTACGAGTGGGCCGATGTCTTCTGCCTGCCCAGCTTCTCCGAAGGTCTTCCTGTGGTCCTGATGGAAGCCATGTCCACCGGGCTTCCCGTGATCACGACCCGGATAGCCGGCATACCCGAACTCGTGGACGACGGAGTCAGCGGGCTAGTCGTCTCCCCGGGCCGGGCGGACGTTCTTCATGACGCCTTGGTCCGGCTGTCCACCGATCGAGAGTTGGCCCTCCGACTCGGCAGCAACGCCGTCCAGAAGGTCCGCCGCCTACATTCTCCGGACCGAGGCGCCCAGCTGCTGGCGCCCCTATTCGTCAAGGCAGGCCGGGCAGCTCAGGAGAACGTTCGATGACCGACCGGCAGCAGCACCGCGTCCATCCGGTCAACGAAGTCCCTCGGCCACGCCCAGAGGTCCGGATTGAGCAGCTCCGTCCCGTCATTCGTGCGCTTCAAGGACCGGTTCCCACCGTACGCATCGGACGCGCTGAACTGGCCTGCGTCTCCATGAGCCAGGCTGTGGACCGGGTAAGAAGTCTCGCGGCCGGAGCAGCGCCGTCACTCGTGGTTACAGCCAATGCTGATCACATCGTCCGGCTGGAGCGCGACGAGAGTCTCGCCTCGGCCTACTGGGCCGCTGACTTGTCGGTTCCTGACGGTCAGCCCTTGGTCTGGACTGCGAAGTTGATGTCTGTCCCGGCGCATCGGGTGACCGGCGTTGATCTACTCGAGGAGATCTGCGCACTTCAGGACGACGGGCTGCGGTTGTTCCTGCTCGGTGGATCAGAACGCAACAGCACCGCGGCCGCAAGAGTTCTTCGTCAGCGGTATCCGCGACTGCAACTGGTGGGGCGGAACACCGCTTGGGTCAGCGAGTCTGGTTCAGATGGCATCATCGAAGAGATCACCACCAGCGGCGCCAACGTGGTGGCCGTTTTTTTCGGTTGCCCCAAGCAGGAGATATGGGTTAACGAACACCGGGACAAGTTGCCTCCCGGCGCGTACCTTTGTCTCGGAGGAACGATCGATATCGTCTCCGGGCAACTGCCTAGAGCCGGGAAGATGTGGCAGACCCTAGGGCTCGAGTGGCTACACAGATTATTTCTGGAGCCTGGCCGGCTCTGGCGGCGCTATCTCATCGACGATCCGAAGTTCGCTTTGATTGCGTGCCGGTCGATCATGGCCGCTCGCCGACGAGGATCGTCCGCCTCGTTGCCGGACCACCCGGGCGGGATTACCGGCCACGATGCTCAGTGGCGGTACGTCACGGGGCACTACGGACCCAGCCCCGATGACGCTGCCCCGCCCGATCCGAACGCCCGGCAGAATGATGGAACCGGCCCCGATCCACACGTCGTCCTCCACGATGATCGGGCGGTCGTCGACATAACCCTGCCTGTTCATGGGGATATCAATTAACCGAATGTTGTGGCTGCTCGCGATCAACATGCACCGCGGTCCCATCATCACGTCTTGGCCGATACTGACGGGTCCGATGACCAACGCATCCATGCCGATACCTGACCGGTCCCCCAATGCGATCCCCTGGCCTGATCCGAACCAAGCGCCGTGCTCGATGTTGACGTCACGCCCACATCGATCCAACATCAACCGGCCCAGGCCAGCTCTCAGTCGGCGCGCTGTCCGACCACCGGGGCGAGGCGACCAGGGTAGATGACGTGCGAACGACAGATAAATGACTGCAGAAATCGCCCGCCGCGGGCCCAGTCTGTAACGCCGCTTCATGCGGGCCGAGCTTGGCTAGCGCCTTCACCTGTCCGGGAATTGTGCTCACGCTCTGCAGCAATCAGCACCCCGGCCAGCAACCAGACCATCATGTTCGCCACCGGATAGGACACCGGACTGGATAGCACAGCGACGGACCAGCCGCAGAGCGTTGCTGTGGCAACCATAGTCCAGGTGGTCACCTCCAGTGGATCGTTCCTGCTACGTCGGCGTGAGGCTACCGCTACCGGGCCCAGCAGCACACATGACAACCACAAGGCGGCTCCAGGCAACCCCAATTCGGCCGCACGACTGAGGATCACGTTGTGAACCTCAATGTGCACATTCGTGATGGGAAAATTGCTTGCTTGCCTTACATAGTCCTCCCCTTCGTCGACAAAGCGCATCCATCCGATGCCGAACAAGGGTTTGTGCTCGATTACTCGAATCGCTGCCGCGTTGGTGTTCTGCCGGTCGTAGATTGAGCGAGCCGTGCCGGCCCGAGCAGTGACAGCCGACTGGAGCCCTGGCACCAGAGTCAGGACAATCCCTGTTCCGACCACAATCGCAGGCACGATTACCAGCAGTTTTTTTCTCATCCGGGGGTCGCTGCCAACCGCCACAAAGACCGCCAGCACGCAGCCAAGCCACACCGAACGGGTCAGGGTCAGCAAGCATCCGACACTGCAAGCCGCGCAGGCGAGCACCGAAACCCAGCGCCATAGATTTCGAAACCGAAAGAACCCGGTTGCGCCAGCGAAACAACAGGTCAGCATGACCAGGCCGTCGGCTTCAGCGTTCACGAAAGGGCCCCGTGCCAGCACAAAGTGAATACCGACCTGGGGATCGTTGATGTAGCCCGTGAACACGAATTGGCGCAGCCCAGTCATTTCAAGGAGAGCTGTAAGGCCCAAATATACACCCAACAGGATCAGGCACTTGAGCAGGAGCTGCCGATCTGCTTGGCGGCGGAAGATCAGAGGGGCTAAGACAAAACTCATGAAGGGAAGTAGGAGGCGGTCTAGAAGTGCGAAGAAACCCAAATTCGTGAAGAGTGTCCCGGCGGCCAAGGCTGAGCAGACAGCCCAGAAGCCCGTGGCGACCATGAGGCTCTGATGGTAGGGAGGGGTCGAATGGAGCCGAGGGCCGCAAGATCTCCGCAGCAGGGAGGCGATAGGGACCAGACTGAGACCGAGGAGAATCCGATGAGGGGCGACCGGTAACCCCAGAAGATCGCTCCGTCCGGCAAATACGCTGCTGATCAAGAAGGCCAGGAACAGCCAGACAGCAGGACCGGCCGAATCCGTTGTGCCAATCCGACTCGACGGCTGCGCCGACGATGTTGCGCTCGGCGTAGCCGGTGGAACGACGGCGAAATAGGTCATCTGCGTCGGGGAGCCCATTCACTGCCACCGGGTAAAGCGCTGGCGGTTGGCGGGCTAAGTTGACCGCTTCGGGGCGTTGGGAACGAATGATCGTCAGGCATCGGCGAGGTAGTCAAATCGACGTGTTCGCCCGAATCGGTGCGCGCCATATTCATCTCTTCGGTGCTGTGAATGAATAGGTCGCCCCTTGTCCGATTAATAATCAGTCCTATACCGCCGCCAACACCAAGCCCTATCAAGAGGTACAACTCCAGTCGGCTTGCCGTGTCGTCTCCAGTCACCGAGGCCGCCCCCACAATGGTCAACTCGGCCTGAGCGTTGTTCGTGTTGGACAGGTTCACGTATTGAGCGCCCAGGGCGTTCTGCTGCGCCTGAAGTGTGAGTAGCTGTGTGGAATAAGTGACAACATCTGACTGCGCCGAAAGCAGCTTCTTCGATGGGGACGACGCATTTCCGCCACCAGGCCGCAACGAAGCAACTTTACCTTGGGCTTCCTGAACTTTTTGCTGGGTCGCCGAAACTTCACGGCTGATCTTGGCGTATCTCGATAGGGCTGTCTTCGCCGACTCTTCGGACGAGAGGCTCTCGACTTCTTGGGTCAGCCCTCGTGCCGCGATCTGGGCGGCTGTTACTGCTGCAGAAGGATCTATTGCGGTCGCTTCAATGCGCAAGATGTTGGACTCTGCGATAGGACTCGCCGACACGGTCTTCACCGCATCAGCGATCTTCTCCGGAAGGACAGGTCGTATCGAGCCAGTGGTGACGAACCGAGCGTAGTTGGCCGCCAAATCCTGCGTCGCACTGACGTAGCCCGGGATCATGTTGGCGGACAGGGTCGAACGGCCGACACTCAGCCGCGTCTCAGCTGTATAGATCGGCGCCTGCAGCAAAGCCGCAGTAGTCCCGCAGACGCCCCCGATGAGGCACAAAATCGCCACAACCAGCCTGTGCCAGGTAGCCCTTGATGATCTTCGTGTACGCGACCGTACCTTCATGCGCCACTCCCCAGACGTTGGTCCAGTGAGGAGTGTATCGCTCACCGTGACCGTAAGGTTGCTCTCAGCAACGAGCCAATATCTGGTGTCAGCTCGACCAAAACGACAACCAGGGACTCACGGCGGCGACTCATACTTTTCTAGGGGATATCGCATGATCCGCGAAGAACTACAGATGGCCAGCGTGATCGTTCGCGCTTTGAACAAGGCGGGAACCATCGGCGCAACGCTTGGTTACCTTCGTCGGCAGACCGTTCCTGTCGAAATCATCGTCGTGGACTCTGGATCAATAGATGGGACCGTCGCCATCGCCAAGCGGCACGCAGACAAACTTATCCAGATCTCCCCATCACATTTTTCTTATGGGGGCGCCCTCAATCTGGGCGCCGAAGCCGCTCTCGGCAACATTCATTTCGCGCTTTCGGCGCACGGAGCCCCCCTCAAGGACACTTGGGTGCAAGATTCGATTCGACACTATCTTGATGAACGAGTGGTAGGCACCAACGGCTGTGATCGCAAGCCGAACGGACACATTCTTCAAGGTATCTACTCCCCTACTCTTGAAGAGGCGCTCGAGAATTTCCAATGGGGATACTCGAACCATGCCAGCTCATGGAGGGCTAGAGCATGGCGAGAAAACAAATTTCGAGAAGATCTTCCGGCCTGCGAAGACAAAGAATGGTTCTGGCGTATGCTCGAACTGGGCTGGATATTTCGCTTTGATTCGGCGTTGACGGTTTCCTCTGCGCACCGACGACGCGAAAGTATCCTTGCACTATGGAAACGCACATATCGTGAAGGGCGGGGTCTAGCCATGCTTGGCCAGCCACCGAACCCGAAATTCTCAACGGCGATCAACCATTGGTGGAGTGACTTTCCCTATGAGAGTTCTTGGCCACAGGCGGCCCGCCGTGTCAGCCCGCTCCGGTTGGCTGAACATATTGGATTTTACATGGGTAGCCGACGTAGATAGGTCGATTGGTTAGGTTAAATACTGCTCAAATACTACCAGGGAGTGTCAATTGAATGAGCGCGCCCCCATCCTCAGTACGATGTGGTACGAAGACCGACGTTGGAAAGAACTGGTCGAGGTTTTAGTCGCGGGTGAAGCACAATTCAACCAAGGTTGGTTCAGATCCTTCTGGCACATGTCTAAAGGACGCCAAGCTTTGATTCTTAGAGGTACCGTAACCCTGAGAGATCGATATCGGGACCTAGTCGGGGCTGCTCTTGTCCGCAGGCTTCGTCGACGGCCGCCGTTAATTGTTATTTCTGATGCCACAATTCAACCGCGAAGTCGCGAACTGGAGCGAAGACTAGGACCCCTCAGATGGCTGATAGCTCTCTTGGCGAAAGGGTTGATCAAAGCTTGCGATGGGCCAACGGTCAGATGGTGTGTCCTTTCCAAGGCAGAGCGTCAGTTGTTTGCATCGACTTGGAACGTGCCGCTGGAGCGTATTTACTTTACTTCTTTCTCGCACACGCTATGGAACGACATGGACTATATTCCAAGAGAGATGGATAATTCCGAAACTATTCGTTTTTTTAGTGGCGGAAACAGTTTGAGGGATTATCAGCTACTTTTACATGCATTTGCAGATGTTCGGCAGCCACTGACGGTGGCGACAACAGAACTGCCCGCAAAGGTTGCCGATCAGGTGACTATCAAACACTTGCCTCATGAGCAGTTTATTGCGGAGATGCGTGCGGCTGACGTCGTTGTGATCGCCCTTGAAGCGTCATCGCGCAGCGCCGGACAGCAGACATATCTCAATGCTATGGCACTGGCGAAGGTGGTTATTGTGTCGGACCCGATCGGTGCTGCAGCTGATTACATTGTCGACGGAGTCACTGGCGTGCTGGCTACTCCTGGATGCTTGAATGACGCGATCAAAGACGTGTGCCGGCCCGAACGTCAGAAACACTACGACGCAATGCGGAAGCGGGCCAGGGAAGTGGCCCTCACTGACTTCTCGCCTGGCCGGTACACAGACCAATTACTGGCGGTGGCAGGTCTGCTGCCCAAGGAGTCCAGGCAACCTACTTCAGGGCTATCGGCTTGCCGTAGTCTTTCGGGAGCGCCTGCAGCTTGTCCCAGGGGAACCCTTGCATCACCCGATAATTTGGCGTCCCGTTGAGCAGCTTGTCCCATGGATTGACGCCGGTCACCGCCCGAGTTGCCTCGCCACTCTCGGTTACGACTGCGACACAACCTGACTTGTCAGTGACGATGAACCCGTATTTCTGTGCGGCCACCGCGATCATCTTGGCCAGTGGATGCAAGCCGAGCTTGCTGACGTCGACGCTGGGGTCCAGGCGGAGCCGTGTTCCTTCCGGGATCCCGTTCGGGCCGGTGTCCATGCCGTCGGACCTTTGAGCAGGCCAACTGACGTCGTACCAGACAGCAGGGCGCGGAATGTGCAGCGCCAGTGCATGATTCACTCGACCCGCTTGGGCCTCCCGGATACCAAGCGACCCGCCGATCTGGGAGAGGCCACTGGCCGAGGCCCCGAAACGCCCGGGGAACCAGCCTCCGGCTTGAGAAACCTTGTCCATGCGGCCACCCCAGCAGGCGTGCCAGCCATCCAAGTTCTTCTTGGCCAGCCAGAAGTCCCACATCGTGTCAGAACTGGGTTGATAGATCGACAGCGAGGAATCGGTACCCGCGGCCGGGACGGCGTCGTCGGGGATCGGCACTGACATGAACTGGCCGCCCGATCCGAACAGGCCTGCCGGGACATATCCCTTTCCCTGGCAATCATCCCATTTGACGTCCACTCGTTTCTGGCTGGCGGTCACGCTGTAGAAGCTCGTGTTGTAATTCCATACATTAAATGCAGCGATTCCGCCGTAGAGCGAAGCAGCCTGACCCGCGAGCTTGGCAACCATTTCCTTCGAATTGCTGGCAAGTGGAGCGGAACTGATGTTGGTCTTCCATACGCTGCTGGTCCCGAACGGACCGGCCAGCGATTCCTGATAGTTGAGGGTGGCGGCTGTCTTCACCGGCAGCTTCTTGCTTGTCGCGCTGTTCCGAATCTTGGCCGCCACTGTCTCAGTCCTGCTGGTCTGGGCGGTCGACGGCAACTGCACCAGAACTGAAACGCTCACTGCAAGAAGGGCACAGGTCCCGAAACTTGAAGCGCGCCTGCTGCCGACCTTGGTGAACACTGTCACTCCATGCGTTCGAGCTGCCCGATGCCGTTCCATTCGGGCCCGTCTCGGCCACTGTTAGCAATCAGATGGGTGAATCCCGGTTCCGCAGTGTCATCGTCGCCCGATGCGTCTTGTTCGCCCGTTCTCGTTATGCAAATGCCCATAGCGGAGGGTTGGAGGAACCGGTGACCCTTGCGTCAGAGAACGCTTTCGGCTCGGCGACGACGCGTCGCTACGACGACGGAGAGTCTCTAGACTCTGGCTCTCATGAAGTCGCTGGGCGATGTGTTAGCCAGATTGAACGGCCGACGACCGCGTTTGCGCCATAAAGTGGGCCGCTGGGCCATCATCTATCCGAGCGTGAAGCTCTACGGTGCCGCCATCACCATCGGAGACACGGCGGTGATTCGCCGTGACTCGTTACTCTTTGGGCCCATTGTCATCGGCGACAACACCTTCATCAATCAAGGGGCCTACATCAGGGCCGGAACTCAGATCGGAAACGATGTTGCGATCGGGCCCTTCGTCCGATTGATCACGGACAGCCATCAGATCGGACCCAGCAGAAGACGCGCCGGTCACCTCACCAGCGACCCGATCATCGTTGGAGACGGCGCGTGGCTGGGAGCCGGTGTCCTTGTGTTGCCAGGAGTCACTATCGGACCGGGTGCCGTTGTGGCCGCAGGCAGTGTCGTGACGCGAAACGTCGCACCGGACACACTCGTCGCGGGCAATCCCGCCCGCTTGATCCGCCAACTCGCGGATCCACCTGACCACGGAACCGCCAGCCGGCAGTTTCAGAGCACGGGGTCGAGCAGGCCTCGCAGATAGCCGCCGTAACCAACCTTGTGGAGGGAGTCGGCCAGGCGTTCCAACTGGTCATCGGAAATCCAGCCGTTACGCCACGCCACCTCCTCGATACATCCGATCTTGTAGCCCTGCCGCGCCTCGATCACCTGAACGAACTGACCAGCGTCCATCAAGGAATCGATCGTTCCGGTGTCGAGCCAGGCCGTACCCCGCTCCAGGACCGTCACGTTCAGCCTGCCCTCTTGCAGGTAGACGTCATTGACGGCGGTGATCTCAAGCTCTCCGCGAGTGCTTGGCCTGATCGTTCTGGCGATCGAGACCACGTCGTTGTCGTAGAAGTACAGTCCGGGGACGGCGTAGTGGCTCTTGGCCGCAGCAGGCTTCTCCTCAAGAGCAGTCACACGCCCGTCGATGTCGAAAGAGACCACACCGTACGATTCCGGATTGGCAACGTGATAGGCAAATATCATTGCGCCACAATGATTCTGGATGGTTCGTGCCAGTGCCGTTCCAAGTCCCGCGCCGTAGAAGATGTTGTCGCCCAGGACCAGCGCGACCGTCTCGTCGCCGATGAACTCGGCTCCGATCAGGAAGGCCTGGGCCAAGCCCTCCGGCCGCGGTTGCACGGCATAACTGATCCGCATGCCCAGATCCCTCCCGTCGCCCAGCAGACGCCGGAACTGCGGGCCCTCGTCGGGGGTGGTGATCACCAGGACCTCGCGGATGCCGGCCATCATCAGCGTCGACAGCGGGTAGTAGATCATCGGCTTGTCGTAGACGGGCATGAGCTGCTTGCTGATGCCTTTGGTGATGGGCCAGAGCCGCGTGCCGGTGCCACCGGCCAGAACGATGCCGCGCATGTCGGAACTCCGGCCTAGACCGAAGCCATCGCCGAACAGGACGCGTAGTACTCGATGCACGCCTGATAGCTGGGCAAGCGGCCGTCGGCCTGCGCCTGTGACAGCGTGGGCGCCGCGGCGTCCTTCGGCGACAGCAGCGGCGTCCCGGCACCCCAATCGATTCCCAGGGCCGGATCGAGGGGGTCGAGCCCGTGTTCGGCAACTGGGTTGTACACCTGGCTGCAGAGATACATCACCGTGGCGTCGTCGGTCAGCGCGACGAAGCCGTGACCCAGGCCCTCAGGCAGGTAGACAGCTGCGCGCTCATCGTCGTCCAGCCTGATCACATCATGCTGAGCGAACGTCGGGGACCCGACCCGGACGTCGACGACCACGTCCAGGACAGCCCCGCGCACGCAGGTCACGTATTTGGCCTGACCGGGCGGGACGTCCGCGTAGTGGATCCCTCGCACGGTTCCGGCCGTCGAGACCGAACAGTTGCCCTGCCGGAGATCAAGAGGATGTCCAACGACCTCGGCCAATGCCTCATAGCGATAGAACTCGAGGAAGCGGCCGCGTTCGTCCTGCCACTGACGCGGGCGCACAACCACCGCATCCTGGATAGCCAGCCGAGTCAAGTGCATTACCCAAAGCTACATCAGGGACACGTAACGTAATCGAACTGGTTAGAGTATCGCCGTGAGAATTCTCGTCACCGGCGGTGCTGGCTTCATCGGTTCAGCCTTCGTCCGGAACCTGATCGCCGGAAAGTACTCCGCCATACCCGGTGGTGCGCTGCGCAATTCTGACGTCATCATTCTGGACAAACTCACCTACGCCGGCAACCGAGCCAACATCGCTCCGGTCGCCGATCGCATCCAGTTCGTCGAGGGCGACATTGCCGACCGCCGGCTGGTCGATGACCTGATGAGCGGTACCGACCTGGTCGTGCACTTCGCAGCCGAGTCCCACGTCGACCGGTCGATCACGGGTCCGGCAAACTTCGTTGCCACGAACGTGGCGGGTACCCAGACCCTGCTCGACTCTGCCCTGCACGGCGGCGTGGCACGATTCGTGCACATCTCGACCGACGAGGTCTATGGAACGATAGACAGTGGTTCGTGGAGCGAAAACCGTCCGCTGCAACCCAACTCGCCATATTCGGCGACCAAGGCAGCCGCTGATCTGCTGGTTCGCGCGTACCACCGGACCCATCAGCTCGACGTCGTGATCACACGAGCCTCGAACAACTACGGGCCCTACCAGTTCCCCGAAAAAATGATCCCTCTGTTCATCACGAACCTGATCCGCGGGCTGCCGGTTCCTCTCTACGGCGATGGCCTGCATGTCCGAGACTGGCTGCACGTCGATGACCACTGCGCAGGCATCGCCCTAGTGGCCGCAGGCGGCCGATCGGGCGAGGTCTACAACATCGGCGGTGGAACCGAACTGACCAACCGGACCCTGACGAAGCTTCTGCTCGATGCACTCGGTGCCAGCTGGGAACGGGTGGAACTGGTCGAGGATCGCCAAGGACACGACCGGAGATACTCACTGTCCATCGACAAGATCCGGGCCGAGCTGGGCTACGAGCCGGGCGTCCCCTTCACCGAGGGACTTGCCCAGACCGTTGCCTGGTATCGGGACAATCGCAGCTGGTGGGAACCTCAGGCCCGGCACGCACTGGTCGGCTGATGACCCCGCGGAGGTGGCACGTCGCTGGGGCCGGAGGGATGCTGGGCCGGGAAGTCGTGCGGCAGCTGGAACAAGCCGGGAAGACGACGTTCGCGCTGGGCAGAGATCAGATGGACATCACTTCACGGTCATCGGTGCGCGCGGCTCTGGACAATCTCGAGGCCGGAGATGTGGTGGTGAACTGCGCCGCGTGGACGGCCGTCGATGACGCCGAAACCCATGAGGCGGAAGCCTTTGCCGTGAACGCCTACGGAGCCGCCCTGCTGGCGCAGTCGTGCGCCGCCACCGGCGCGCAGCTGGTGCACATCTCCACCGACTATGTGTTCGCCGGTGATGCCGACCGGCCCTACGAAGTCGACGAGCCCCTGTCGCCGCGCTCGGCCTACGGACGCACCAAGGCAGCCGGTGAATGGGCGATCAGAGCGGAGCTGAGCCACGCATGGATCGTGCGCACCGCCTGGCTCTACGGGGACGGGCCGTCGTTCGTCCGCACGATGGCCGCGCTGGAGCGATCGCGCGACGTGGTTCAGGTGGTGACGGATCAGCATGGCCAGCCCACGTGGACCCGCGATCTGGCCGCCCAGATCGTCTCAATGGTCCAGGCCGAAGCCCCATTCGGCATCTACCACGGATCAGCCTCTGGATCGACGACCTGGCACGGGCTGGCTGCCGCCGTGTTCGGTGGCCTCGGCGCGGATCCCTCCCGGGTGCGGCCCACGACGTCGGCCGAGTTCATCCGCCCAGCCCCACGTCCCGCATACTCGGTGCTCGATCACAGCTGCTGGAAGAGGGCCGGCCTAGGGCCGCTGCGGCCCTGGGACGAGGCTCTTCCCGAAGCTCTGCGTACCGGTGGCGTCGTCGTCTGATCAGCGAACATCACCCGCTGCCTCACCTCGGCTGGGGTTTTGCCGCGCACCGTTTAACCCTGGCGTGACCAGGCCGAGTCAGAATCGACGTCTGGGCGACGGTGGGAGGGTGCATGAGCGGGCTGGACGGCGAGTTCCTGGGCGAGCTCGGCGCCGTCCTGGCTCCGGCTGACGTGCAGGCTGCGCTGTACCCCGGCGAGCCTGCGACCCGGCAGCCGGTGCACACCGTGTACGTGCCCGCGCACGCCTTCCGGGCCACCACCCCGGCCGAATGGGGCCTGGCCGCCCTCGACCTGATCGGCCAGTACCCGGCCGAATTCAAGCAGGTCGCCGAGCCGCAGGTGCGGGAACTGGTCATCGCGAAGCTGACCAGCCAGCCGATCGAGGATCTGCGCGTCGACTTCGAGGACGGATACGGCATCCAGCCGGACGGCGCCGAGGACGACGCCGCGCGGGCGGGCGGGCGAGCGCTGGCCGCCGTGACCGGGGACCGCGCGCCGTTCATGGCCGGAGTCCGGGTCAAGGGCCTGCAGGCCAGCACCCGCGCTCGCGGGATCCGCACCCTCGGCCTGTTCGTTGCCGCCGCCACGCAGACCGGCGGCCTGCCCGAGCGGTTCGTCGTCACCTTCCCCAAGGTTGCTCACGTGGCCGAGGCGGCGGCCGCGGTGATGATCTGCGAGCGGCTGGAGAAGCTGAACTCGCTACCCGCAGGGGCCATCCGGTTCGAGCTGCAGATCGAGATGCCGCAGGCGGTGATCGGGCCGGACGGCAGCGCCACCGTGGCCCGGCTGATCCAGGCCAGTCAGGGCCGGTGCGAGGGACTGCACTACGGCACCTACGATTTCAGTGCCGCCGCCGGGGTGGTGGCCGGTGAACAGTCGCTCGAACATCCACTGGCCGACCACGCCAAAGCGGTGATGCAGCTGGCCGCCGCGCAGACCGGCGTCCGGGTCAGCGACGGATCGACCAACGTGGTCCCGGCCGGATCAGCTGAAGACGTCGCCCGGGCCTGGCAGCTGCACGCGCGGCTGGTCACCCGGGGCCTGGAACGCGCGCTCTATCAAGGCTGGGATCTGCATCCCGGCCAGCTGGTCACCCGCTTCGCCGCCACCTACCAGTTCTACCGCCGCCAGCTGAGCGTGTCGGCGGGCCGGCTCACGGCGTACACCAGCGCCGCCGCGTCCGGCGTCCTGGACGAACCAGCCACCGCGCAGGCTCTGGCCACCGCCGTGGTGCGCGGAATGGATTGTGGGGCAACCAGTTCGGATGAGGTCAGCCGCGACTGCGGGCTGAGCCGCGACCAGCTGCTGCGCCTGGCCCGTCGAGAAGGGAGCTAGAACCATGCTGGATCTGGTGATCAGAGCCCCCCGCGTCATCACCGTGGTGGGTGAGGTCGAGCGATCGATCGGCGTGCAGGATGGCCGGATCGCGGCGATCGAGCCCTTCAGCATCCCGCTGGAGGGTGAGCGGGTGATCGAGCTCGGCGACGACGAGGTGCTGCTGCCCGGCCTGGTCGACACCCACGTGCACGTCAACGAGCCCGGCCGGACCGAATGGGAGGGCTTTTCGACGGCCACCCGGGCGGCCGCAGCCGGCGGCGTCACCACCATCATCGACATGCCACTGAACAGCATTCCGCCGACCACCACGGTCGACGCACTGGAGATCAAGCGAAAGTGCGCCGAGGGCGCGGTTTTCGTCGACACCGGGTTCTGGGGCGGCGCGATCCCGGGCAACAATGATCAGCTCCGGCCGCTGCACGACGCCGGTGTGTTCGGCTTCAAGTGCTTCCTGCTGCACAGCGGGGTCGACGAGTTCCCGCACCTGAACACCCAGCAGATGGAGGAGGCGCTGCACGTCATCCACGACTTCGGCGGCCTGATGATCGTGCACGCGGAGAACTCCGAGGCGATCGATCGGGCCCCGAACCCCGAAGGGGAACGATACAGGCGTTTTCTGGCCTCCCGGCCCCGGGGAGCCGAGAACGTGGCCATCGCCGAAGTGATCGAGGCCTCCCGGTTCACCCGGACCCGGGTGCACGTGCTGCACTTGTCCAGCTCCGATGCGATCCCGATGATCGCCAGCGCCAAGCGCGAAGGCGTACAGATCACGGTGGAGACCTGCCCGCACTACCTGAGCTTCTCCTCCGAGCTGATCCCTGACGGCGCGACCCAGTTCAAGTGCTGCCCGCCGATCCGGGAAGGGGCCAACCGGGATCTGCTCTGGCGCGGAATCAAGGACGGCGTGATCGACATGATCGTCAGCGACCATTCCCCCAGCACACCCGAGCTGAAGCGTTTCGACATCGGCGATTTCGGGGTCGCCTGGGGCGGGATCAGCTCGTTGCAACTGGGATTGCGTGCGGTCTGGAGCCAGGCCCGGACCCGCGATCACACGCTGACCGAAATCGCCGAATGGATGTCGGCCCGGCCCGCCAAACTGGCCGGGCTGAGCCGCAAGGGCCGGATCGCACTGGGTTACGATGCCGACTTCTGCGTCTTCGCCCCGGATGAGGCGGCCGTGGTCTCGGCCGCCCAGCTGGAGCATCGCCATCCGGTCACCCCCTACGACGGGATGGCGCTGGCCGGCGTCGTCCGCAGCACCTGGCTGCGGGGCCAGGTCATCGATCTCTCCCCGGGGGTGGCTCCACGCGGGCAACTGCTCAGCCGTACCGATGTCTAGAGGTCCGAAAGAGGTTGCTGTGAGCCAGTATCCAACGCCGTCACCGCTGACCGAGCCGATCGACCTCGCCTCGAGTGCGATCGGCGGACGAGTGGTGTACGCCAATGACGAGTTGTTCGCCGACCGGCGTCATCTCATCCATCCGGAGCCGAGCGCCTGGCGGCCCGACACTTACGGACCGGACGGCAAGGTGTACGACGGCTGGGAGACGCGGCGGCGCCGGAGCGAGGGTCACGACTTCGCCATCGTCCGGCTGGGCACGCCCGGCGTGATCCGTTCGGTGGTGATCGACACCGCCCACTTCCGCGGCAACTACCCGCCCTACGCCTCGGTCGAGGGGATGGCCGGCGAGGGTCATCCGGTCGCGCAGGAGATGCCCGAGAGTGCCTGGACCACCCTGGTCAGCAGGTCGGCACTCAAGGGCGACACGGTGAATTCGTTCGACGTGGTCAGCGATCGGCGCTGGAGCCACGTCCGGCTGTCGATCTACCCGGACGGCGGAGTAGCGCGGTTGCGAGTGCTCGGCGAAGCGGCTCCGGACCCGCGGATCCTCACCGGCACCGTCGACCTGGCCGCACTCTGGCACGGCGGGCGGGTGCTGGGCGCCTCCGACATGTTCTACTCCTCGGCCGGGAACCTGATCCGGCCCGGTGATCCCGCGTCCATCGCCGAGGGCTGGGAGACGGCCCGGCGGCGCGACGGTGGGCATGACTGGGTGCTGTTCAAGCTGGCCGAAGCCGGCTGCCTGCGCCGGGCCGAGATCGACACCACCCACTTCACCGGTAATGCTCCCGGCGAAGTCCGGCTGGTAGGCATCGATATCCGGTCCGCCGCCATGGACAACCCGGACGCGTGGCGAGAACTGCTGCCGCGCACCCGGTTACGGCCCGACACCCTGCACCGATTCGTGATCCGCTCGGAGCCGGTGACCCACGTACGGATGGAGGTCTTCCCGGACGGCGGGATGTCCCGGGTCAGGCTGCTCGGTGAACTGGAGCCATCCGCTCTGGACGGGATCACGGCTCGCTGGCTCAGCGTGCTGCCCGATTCGCAGCTGGAGGAGATGCTGGCCGCCGTCCCCGGCCTGTCCGGCCAGGACGCCGAAACAGTACGCGGGCGCCGCCCGTTCCTGCCCGCCGACCGGATCCCGGCGCCGGTCCGCGCGTACCTGCTCGGCTGAATACCCGCTCGGCTGAATCTCCGCTTCGGCACTCCGGTGGCCCGGCTATCGTGGGCCGGTGACCATCGAACCCGACACCAAGGACTGGACCTGGGTCCTGCGGCGGCGCTGCCCGGAGTGCGGCCTGGACACCACAACCATTGGCCGGGACGACATCTCACCCATGATCCAGGCCAACGCGGCGGCCTGGGAGCCGGTGCTGGGCCGGCCCGAGGTGCGCGAGCGCCCGGCTGCGCAGACGTGGTCGCCGCTCGAATACGGCTGTCATGTCCGGGATGTGTTCCGGCTGTATCTGTTCCGGCTCAATCTGATGCTGGAACAGGACGATCCGCTGTTTCCCAACTGGGACCAGGACCAGACCGCGATCGAGGACCGCTACGCCGACCAGGACCCGCTGCTGGTGACCGCCGAGCTGCTGGAGGCGGCTCAGGCTCTGGCGACCGCCTTCACCGCCGTCGGCGACGATCAATGGCGCCGGCCCGGGCGGCGCAGTGACGGCGCTGAGTTCACCGTCGAAACCTTTGCCCGCTACCTGATCCACGACCCGGTGCATCACCTGCACGACGTCACCTCCGGCTGACCTGGCCGCCCGGATGCCCCGCGCTGGCCAGCGCCGCATCGACCAGAGCCGTCACAGCCCAGCTGATGACGCCGGTCTGCGCCGGGGCGTCCAGACCCCGGATGTCCTGCAGGACCACCATGCCTTCGAAGCCGAGCACCATGGCCAGGGCTGAGACCAGCCGGTCGAACTCGAGTTCAGTCAGCTGATCCCGGATCGGCTCGAGCGCCTGCTCGATCCACCGCACGCGCCGGGCCCCTCGCAGTGGCTGGTGCGGCGCGGCCGGCTCCGACGCGACCGTGAGCCGGATGATCTGACGGCCGAGCGGCATCGTCACCGGAGACATCTCGATCAGGGACTGAGCCAGCGCCTGTACTCGCGCCCGGACGTCTGATCCAGCGGCGTCCTGCCCGACGTCCACCTCGGCCGCCGCCAGCGCACCCAGGGTGGCATCGAGCACGAGCTGGTCGAGGCTCGGAAAGTGCAGGAAGACGGTCCGTCTGGACACCTGGGCGGCTTCGGCCACGGTATCGGCGGTCACCGGTTCACCCCGGGCCTGCAGCTGCATGGCCGCCGACACGATGGCCTGCCTGGTCCGGCGCCGCTGGGCTTGACGATCTGGCATACGGTGACTATACCCCAGTGCATCGAATGCACTACAGTGCAATTACAGGAGGTCGCCATGATCAAGCTCATCAACTGCTTCGAGGTCCCGGCCGGACGTGAGGACGAGTTCTTCGCCCTCTGGGTCGAGGTGAACACCTACATGAGGCAGAAGCCCGGATACGTCAGTCATCAGCTGCACCGATCACTGGCGCCGGACGCCAGATACCGATTCATCAACTACGCCGACTGGGAATCAGCGCAGCTGTGCGACGCTGCTCATGACGACGGCTTCCGGGCCCTGGTGATGCGCCCGGGTTGGCGAGATTTTCCCTCGACGCCAGCCCTCTTCGAGATGGTCCACCAAGGGGCACAGGCCGGCGCCCTACGCTGAGGTGCGATGGATCAGGCGGAAGAACCGGCGGCGGCAGCGGCGGTCGGAGAACCGGCCGGACCGCAGCCGAGGAACCGGCTGGTGGCCGAGATCTGGATCGTGCTCGGCCTGTCGCTGGGCGCCTCGGCCGTCTACGCGGTGATCAGCCTCTCGGCCAAGCTGACCGCCGGCAAGCCGCTGGCGCAGCAGACCGCCACCCTGAACGCCTCGCAGAGCCCCCGGCCCTACGTCGATCTGGCCTATCAGCTGGCCGACGTGGCCTTCACCCTGGTCCCGGTGGCGCTGGTGTTCTGGCTGCTCAGCGCGGGGGGGCGCTCGGCGGCGGCCCGGCTGGGGCTGGCGCCACGGAAACCCCTGCTGGATCTGGCTTTTGGAGCTGGCCTGGCGGCCCTGATCGGCCTGCCCGGTCTCGGCTTCTACTTCGCCGGGCGGGCGCTGGGCCTGACCGCCGATGTGGTGGCCTCGGCCCTGGAGCCGCACTGGTGGGCCGTGCCGGTACTCTTCCTGCAGGCGATCAAGAACGCGCTGATCGAAGAGATCGTGGCTGTCGGCTACCTGACCACCCGATTGCGCGAGCTGCGCTGGGCGCCCTGGGCGATCGTGGGGACCAGCGCGGTATTGCGCGGTTCGTATCACCTGTACCAGGGGTTCGGGCCGTTCTTCGGCAACGCGATCATGGGCGTGATCTTCGCCGAGTGGTTCCGCCGGACGGGCAGAACCGGTCCGCTGATCATCGCCCACACCCTGCTCGACCTGGTCGCCTTCGTGGGGTACCAGCTGTTCGCCGATCAGCTGGGCCTGCGCTGATCAAGTGCCGCTCATGTTCCCGAAACCTAGGCTGCGTTCTCGGCCTCCTGCTCGGCCAGTTCGCGGCGGGCCCCCACCGGGTCGGCGGCCGCCATCTGCAGGTGCGGGCGCCCGCGCAGCCGGTACCGGATGGTGACCCGGCGAGACCGGGCCAGCCAGGCCATCGCGGCCGCTGCGGTCACGATCGAGATCAGCCCACCGGCCAGGATGGTCCAGCGCGGCCCGAAGGATTCCCCGATCCAGCCGATGATCGGGGCACCCACCGGCGTACCCCCCATGAAGATGGCCATGTAGAGCGCCATCACCCGCCCGCGGTACTCCGGCGCGGTGCGCAGCTGCACGCTGGCGTTGGCCGCCGTCATCAGGGTCAGCGAACTCAGCCCGACGAAGACCAGCACCGCGGCGAAGGTCCAGTAGGACGGCATCAGGGCCGCGATCATCGAGCACACCCCGAAAGCCAGCGCCGAGCCGATCACCAGCTGCAGCCGGGGCTGGGGCCGCCGGGCGGCGATCAGCGCACCGCCCAGGGTGCCCACCGCCATCACCGAGCCCAGCAGCCCGTATTCGCCTGCGCCCTTCCCGAACTCAAGCCGGGCCATCAGCGCGGTGGTGATCTGGAAGTTGAAGCCGAAGGTGCCCACCATTCCCACGATGACCATGATCAGAACGATGTCCGGATGCTGCCGCACGTATGAAAGGCCCGCCCGCACACCACCTTCCCCACGCACCGCCACCGGCCGCGAACGCAGCAGGGAGAGCCGCATCCTGGTCAGCGAGAACACCACAGCTGCGAAGGAGGCCGCGTTGATCAGAAAAACCGGGCCGGTGCCGACCCAGTGGATCAGCAGGCCGGCGATGCCGGGCCCGATCAGCCGGCCGCTGTTGAACGAAGCACTGTTCAGGCCAACGGCATTGGGCAGGTCCTCGATCGGCACCAGCTCGGAGACGAAGGCCTGACGGGCCGGGCCGTCCATCGCGGCGACCACGCCCAGCAGCAGGGCCAGCAGAAAGACCATCCACAACCGGGCGGTATCGGTGATCACGAGCAGACCCAGAATCACCGCCAGCAGACCGGAGGAGGTCTGGGTGGCGATCAGGATCCGGCGCCGGTCGAACCGGTCGACCAGGGCCCCGGCGAACGGCGCGAGCAGCAGCATCGGTGCGAACTGCAGACCGGTGGTGATGCCGACAGCGGTGCCCGAATTGTGGGTCAGCCCGGTCAGAACGAGCCAGTCCTGCGCGACTCGCTGCATCCAGGTGCCGGCGTTCGATACCACCGACCCAGACGCCCACAACCGGTAGTTGGGATGACGCAGGGCGGCGAAGGTGGGGCTCACGAGGCGGCGATCCTCCTCAGGATCTGTGATGCGGCGCCCAGCACGGCGCGGTCGTCGTCGTTCATCTCGGCCAGCCGGCCGGCCAGCCACGCGTTGCGGCGCCGGCGGGTCTCACGGACGGCGTCCCGGCCAGGGCCGGTCAGTTCGACGATGCTCTGCCGGCCGTCGGCCGGATGACTGCTGCGCTGGACCAGCCCTCGCTCGGTCAGCGCGGCCAGGGTCCTGGTCATGGACGGCGGCTGCACCCGCTCGTGGGCGGCCAGGTCGCCCGGGGTGCTGGGGCCCTCACGATCGAGCACCCCGAGCACGGAGTACTGCGCGTCGGACAGCTCGGCGTCGGACTTCTCCGCCCGCAGCCGGCGAGCACTCTTCATCAGGGAGACCCGCAGCTCAGCGGCCAGCGTGTCAGCCCCGGCCGGGTCGTCTGCGCCGCTCATGGTTGCCATAACTAATTAGACAGGCTAACTATTTCCGGCGCCGGGCAACCGGCCGGTAGGCTCCGGGCCGTGAGCGAACGGGCATCCAGCGGCCCGGCGGCGCAGCCCCAGCCGGCCGATCATCCTGAACCCGGGCCGCACCAGCGCCGGCACCGAGTCGTGCGATCGGAGGATCTGCCCCAGTTCAGCAACACCGCGCCGGTCGCGGTGGGTACCGGCATCTGGGTGCTGCTGCTGGCCGCAGCCCTGATCGAGCACGATCGGCTGGCCCGCGACGGCCATACCTGGTGGATCTGGTGCGCCGTCACCGGCATCGTCCTGGGCCTGCTGGGCTGGCTGTACATCCGGGCCCGGCCCGCGGACGAGTCCCCCGATCGGATCAGCGAGGATCGACCCGGCTCTCCCCCGGCTGGCTGAACGCTTCGTCGGCGAGGATTTCGGCCAGGACCCGATCGCGGTCGGCGGGCTCGGCCAGCAGGACTTCGGCCAGCTGATGCCGGAGCGGCCAGCGGCCGGCCGCGAAGGCCAGACCCCGGGCCAGCCCATTCAGGGTGGCCGCGTGGGCCAGCCTGTCGTCGTCCACCCACCACTCCACCTCGATGCCGTCCACCACCAGTTCCTCGTGCTCACACCAGGTTTCGGCCTCCGTCGCGGTCAGCTCCTGGGCGGCCGGGTCGATCGGCTGCCGGGCCGACCCGACCTCGTCCACGATCCCGGGCGCCAGTTCACGGGCCAGCGGAAGGTCGAGCAGATCGGCCAGCGGCCCGGCGAGTTCGGGCGGGACGGGCAGTGGCACACCGAGATCCGGACGCTGCAGATACATCGGCGCGTCCACGATCACCGCCTCGGCGGCGGGCATCACCACGGTGCCGGGCAACGACAGCGCCCGAACATGCTCGGGCGGCCGGGTCAGCTGGACTCCGGCCGCAGCCAGCCGGCCGAGGTGCCGCAGCAGCCGTAGCACGAAACCTGCCGACAGAGGGAGCCCCGGATCGGCCAGCCGGTCCAGTACCAGGGGCACGGCACCGGCGTCCAGATCCTCCAGGGTGCTGAGAACGCCGAGAGCCCGCTGGACCTCGTCGTCCAGATCGGCCACCCAGGACGGCGCTGGCGGGAGCAGCACCCGCAGTCCCGGCTGCGCCCGGGAACTGGCGGCAGCGCCGTCCATCAGCTCACGCCGCAGCCACCAGGCGGTGTGCCCGGCGACGTCCACCGCCGCTCCGGCGGCACCAGCGATCAGGACCCGCCAGGGCTGAACCAGCGCTCGGCGCAGAGCCGGCACCGCCGGTCGCGCGCCCGGCCGGACCAGATCCAGGTCGCGGATCGCGGTGGCCTCGGCGATCACCGCGCCCAGCGTCTCACCCTGTGCCGCAACCTGTTCCAGGGTCTGGTCGACCCAGGTGTCCCAATCGTCCAGTTCAGCACCTGGATCGTCCGGGTCGTCGTCCAGAGCCGGCTCGAGCGGGACGTCGTGGCCCGTCCACAACCCTGGGCCGCTGAGAACTCCGGCAGCGCTTAGGGTTTCAGCTCCCCAGCGGTCAGCGAGTTCTTCGCTGACCAAGCCGACATCCTCGCGGCTGAACCAGTCCGCGGCGGGTGAGCCGGGGATGGCCAGCGCCGAGGCAGGCGCGGCCTCTCCCTCGTCGTCCTCGAGGTCCAGCTCGCCGAGCCAGGGCAGATCGCCGGGCTCGAGCTGCCCAGCCCCGACCGCGGCGCTCACCAGTTGCAGGACGGCGCTGGCGATCTGGGCGGGCTGTTCGGCCTCGGGCTGGGCGAGCACAGCGCCCTGCACGGCGGGCAGCTCGAGCACAGCCCGCGGACCAGCCGGGGTCGCACCCAGCAGCTCGAGCAAGGGGTGCACGGCCACTGGATCTACCACCCGCAGGCCGAGCTCCGAAAGCGCCTCGGCGGGAACGCCTTCCGCGCCTAGCAGCAGACCACGAGCTCCTCGGGCGAACTGCCCATCGGCGAGCGGCACCCAGATCGCAGCCAGCGACTCCCGTACCCGCGGATCGATGGCCGCGGGCTGGAGTACGCCGTAGAGCCGGTGCCAGCGTGCTGGATCTGGCGCCTGCGGCAACTGCTCGATCAGATCAGCCAGCTCGGCCCGGCGCACGCCGAGCGCGGCGAAGGCAGCGTCCGCGGCCCGGGGGGCCTGCACCAGTCCGGCGATCCAGCTGGCCAGCTCGGACACCACCGCCTCGTCAGCACCGATCGGCGGGGTGATCGCCAGTGCATCGCGGGGTCTGACCAGAATCTCGGGTTCGTCGGCGGCGGCCAGCATCGGGGTGCCGGGCAGCCGATCGACGATCTGCTGGCGGAGGGCGCCGTCCAGCGCC
>CALMAR010000301.1 GCA_937859855.1 uncultured Kineosporia sp. | reverse complement strand
ATTCGGAGCATCGCCGGAGCTGGCGGCCGAGCAGGCGGCCAAGCCCAGCACCAGCAGACCGGCCGCCACCGCTGGCCCGCCCCGCCAGCACCATTCGGGCCACCATTGCACCTCAGCACCGTAGTGGCTGCTGGCAATCCACCGGGACGAGGAATCGGCACCGCAGCCCGATACTGGCCAGTATCCGGGCGGGTATCGTCGAGTTGAAGGAACGTCCGAGGCCGGAGTGGGCGGAGGTGCGGCACAGTGACGACGCCCGATCCACGGCCCCGGGGAACCCGGCTGCCCCGTACCGCCCGCCGGACCCAGCTGCTGGTCGCGGCCCGGGAGGTCTTCGTCGCCCGCGGCTACCACGCCGCGCCGATGGACGAGATCGCCGAACGCGCTGGGGTCAGCAAACCCGTCCTCTATCAGCATTTTCCGGGCAAGCACGAGTTGTACCTCGCACTGATCGACCAGCACTCCAGAGAAGTGGTCGAGTGCGTCCGGGACGGCCTGTCGTCCACCCGGGACAACCGCCTGCGCGGCCTGGGCGCGATCAGCGCCTTCTTCGACTTCATCGACCGCGAGCACGAGGCCTTCCGGCTGATCTTCGAGTCCGACCTCACCAATGATCCCGAGGTCGCTGTCCGGGTCAATGCCGTGCACCAGCAGTGCGCAGAGATGATCGCCGGGCTGATCCAGGAAGAGACCGGGTTGCCGCCCAGTGAGTGCGAGCTGCTCGGGATGGCGCTGGGCGGGATGGCTCATGTGGCGGCCCGGTTCTGGCTGCGCAACGGCCGGACCATGCCCCGCGAGCAGGCTGCGGGCCTGATCGCGCAGCTGGCCTGGCGCGGAGTCTCCGGCTTCCCCCGGCGGCCCGAGTTGCCCGGGGAGCCGGCCCGGGAGCCGGCCGGGAGCGGCTGAGGCACGGGTTACGCCGTCAGCGAGGAGGCCGCCCGGCGAGGCGGGATGGCCGTCCGGGTGGGTTAGCCTGCCTGCCAGGACTGGCATTCCGCACGGGAATCCGGCAGTGCAGAGAGGGTCACGGCCGTGGAGGTCAAGATCGGTATCCGGGACATCGCGCGGGACATCGTGCTGGAGTCCGAGCTGACACCCGAGGACGTGACGGCGGCGGTCGAGGACGCCGTCGCCTCCGGCAAGCTGCTCAAACTGACCGACGACAAGGGCAGGCTGGTGGTGGTCCCCGGCGGCCAGATCGGGTTCGTCGAGATCGGCGCACCGGAGAGCCGCCGGGTCGGTTTCGGCACTCTCTGATCCGGTCTCCGGCCGGTCAGGCCGACAGACCGAGCTCGGCCATTCGCTGGGTGTGACGGCCGGTGATCCGGCCGAACATTTCCACGATCCCAGCCAGACCCATCCCCGGTGAGTCGTCCGAGCCCATCACCAGCACTGACAGGGCGTCCCGGTCGGCCGCCACCCGCTGGCCCTGGCTGAGCGCCTCCCCAACCAGGCGGCGTCCCCACAGTGCGAGCCGGCTGGCCAGCACCGGATCCTTCGCGATCGCCGATCGCACCTCGCTGACCGCGAACTGGGACTTGTCGCTGGTGTCCAGGGCGCTCAGCATCAGTGCCCGGGTGTGGTCGTCGAGGTGGGCACTGATCTCACGATAGAAGTCCGAGGCGATGCCATCACCGACGAAGTACTTGACCAGGCTCTCGTGCCAGGTGGACGGCGTGGTCCGGGTGTGGAAACCGTCCAGCGCTTCAACGAAGGGGGTCATCGCCAAGCCAGGATCCTGGCCGAGCTCGGTGAGCCGGCCCGCCAGCAGCTCGAAGTGCTCGAACTCGGTCGCGGCCAGACGCGAAAGCTGGGTCTTGGCCAGCAGGGTGGGGGCGAGCTCGGCATCCGCGGCCAGCCGGAGAAATGCGCTCAGCTCCCCGTAGGCGAGTGCGCCCAGCAGATCGATCACCCCCGCCCGATACGCCGGGTCTGCCCATCGGTCTGGCGCTGCTTCCTCCGCGGCTCTCCCCGGTCCGTTCTGCGTTGCCTCCATGCCGGTCAGGGTATCCGCGCAGTCAGCAGGTATCATGGCCGTGTTCATCGGATGACCGGTCGCCACCACGGTCGGCTCCGGCCCCCCGGCGTGGCCCGCCCGCGGCGTTCGGCGCATGGAAAAACCGCGCCAGATCGCCCGGGGCCCGTGGCCCGCCCTCATCAGTAAGGCGACGTGTGACCATTCCGCCCATGACCTTCCCAGAGCTGGGAGTCGATCCCCGGATCGTCGATGCTCTGGCCAAGGTCGGCATCACCACCGCGTTTCCCATCCAGGCCATGACCCTGCCGGTCGCCCTGGACGGCCACGACATCATCGGTCAGGCCAAGACCGGAACCGGCAAGACCCTGGGCTTCGGCATCCCGCTGCTGCAGCGGGTGACCTCTCCCGGGGAGAACGGTTTCGACGAACTTCCAGCGCCCGGCATCCCGCAGGCGCTGGTGATCGTGCCCACCCGCGAACTGGCTGTTCAGGTGGCGGGTGATCTGGTGACCGCAGCCGCGCTGCGCACCGTGCGGGTACTCACCGTCTACGGCGGCCGGGCCTATGAACCCCAGGTTGAGGCGCTGAAACGGGGCATTGATGTGGTGGTGGGCACTCCCGGGCGACTGCTCGACCTGGCCCAGCAGAACCTGCTCGATCTGTCAGCGGTTCGCACCCTGGTGCTGGACGAGGCCGACGAGATGCTCGACCTCGGCTTCCTGGCCGACGTCGAGAAACTGCTGTCCCTGACCCCGGACGGACGCCAGACCATGCTGTTCTCGGCCACCATGCCGGGGGCGGTGGTGGCGCTGGCGCGCCGGTACATGACCCAGCCCACCCACATCCGGGCCTCGGATCCGGAGGACACCGGCTCGACCGTGCTCGCGACCGCCCAGTTCGTCTACCGGGCGCACGCTCTGGACAAGATCGAGATGCTGTCGAAGCTGCTGCAGGCGCAGGACCGGGGCCTCACAATCGTGTTCAGCCGGACCAAGCGGACCGCGGCCAAGGTCGCCGACGAGCTGACCGAGCGCGGTTTCGCGGCCGCCGCCATTCACGGCGACCTCGGCCAGGGCGCCCGGGAGCAGGCCCTGCGGGCGTTCCGCAACGGCAAGGTGGACGTACTGGTGGCTACCGATGTGGCCGCTCGTGGTATCGACGTCGAAAACGTCACTCATGTGGTCAATTACGGTTGCCCGGAAGACGAGAAGACCTACCTGCATCGGATCGGCCGCACCGGCCGAGCCGGAAACACTGGCGTGGCAGTGACTTTCGTGGACTGGGACGATCTGCACCGGTGGACTATGATCGACCGGGCGCTCGACCTGGGCATACCCGAACCGGAAGAGACCTACTCGACGTCCGAGCACTTCTTCGCAGAGCTGAAGATTCCAGCCGGCGTGAGCGGCAGCCTGCCCAGAGCGGCACGAGTCCGAGCCGGCCTGGACGCCGAGGAGATCGAGGATCTGGGTGAGACCGGCCGTGGAT
>CALMAR010000300.1 GCA_937859855.1 uncultured Kineosporia sp. | reverse complement strand
GCCCGGCGCGGCCGAGGACGTCGTTGAGTCCGTAGGCCGGTTCACCGGGCTCTACGTCGACCTCAACGCGATCGACCCTGACACTGCGGCAACCGTGCACAGAACTGCCGAGCGAAATGGAGCGGTCGCCGTCGACGGCGGAATCGTGGGGCCGCCGCCGCAGCGGCCCGCCCCCCCGCGGGTCTTCCTGAGCGGCGACCAGGCAGACCGAGCCGCCGCCCTGTTCTCCGGCACCGTCATCGATACCGTCGTCCTGACCGCCAGCCCGGCCGCCGCATCGGCGGTCAAGATGGCCTACGGCGCCTGGACGAAGGGAAGTGCCGCTCTCCTGCTGGCTGTGCATGCGACCGCGGAGCACTATGGCGTGGCCGACGCGCTCGACGCGGAGTGGGAGCGGTCTCAGCCGGAGCTTCCGCAGCGCCTGGAGGCGGCCCGCGCGCAGGCCGCTGCGAAGGGCTGGCGCTGGGTGGCCGAGATGGACTCCAACGCTCGTACCTTCGAGGGGGCCGCCCAGCCCGGCGGCTTCGGTCAGGCCGCGGCCGAGATCTACGGCAGGTACGAACGCCCTTCGACGTGAATCCCGTCACCTTTTGGCCTGGGCCAGGCACCGGCCCAATGCTGCGGCGATTACCCGTCTGAGCTGGTCTAATACCCGGTGGCAGACGCACCCGGGCGCAGTCTGGCTAAAGCAGCGAGCCGGTCGCGCTCTGGCAGCATCAGAAGACATGTGTGGATTCGCAGGAGAGATGCGGCTGGATTCGTCCGTGGCTGACGTGGCGGCGGTCGAACGGATGACCGCCACGATGACCGACCGGGGGCCGGACGACGCGGGCAGCTGGTCGAGGGGCCCGGTGGCTCTGGGGCATCGCCGGCTGACGATCATCGACCTCTCGGCGGCCAGCGGCCAGCCCATCGCCGATCCCGCTAGTGGCCTCACCGGCGTGTTCAACGGCTGCATATACAACTACCAGGAGCTGCGGGACGAACTGCGGGCCAAGGGCCACACCTTCTTCTCCGAGGGCGACAGCGAGGTGGTGCTCAAGGCTTACGCGGAATGGGGCGAGCACTTCGCCGAGCACCTGATCGGCATGTTCGCGATCGCCATCACCGAGCGCGACACCGGCCGCCTGGTGCTGGCCCGCGACCGGCTGGGCATCAAGCCGCTGTACATCGCCGGGAACGCGGACCGGATCCGGTTCGCCAGCACGCTGCCGGCGCTGCTGGCCGGCGGCGGGATCGACACCTCCATCGACCCGGCCGCCCTGACCTGCTACCTCACCCTGCACAGCATCGTGCCGCCGCCACGGACGATCCTGAACGGGGTCAAGAAGCTGCCTGCGGCCACCGTGCGGATCTACGAGGCTGACGGCCGGATGCGCGAAACCACGTATTGGTCAGCCAGTTTCGCCCGAGTTGGAACCCGATCCAGCTGGACTGAGGCCGATTGGCAGGATGCGCTGCTGGAGTCGCTCAGCACCGCCGTCCGCCGCCGGATGGTGGCCGACGTGCCGGTCGGCGTCCTGCTCTCCGGCGGGCTGGATTCCAGCCTGATCGTCGCCCTGCTGGCCCGTGAGGGACAGCGCGACCTGGGCACCTTCTCGATCGGCTTCGAGGACGCCGGAGGGCGGTCCGGAAACGAGTTCTTCTACTCCGATCTGATCGCCCGCGAGTTCGGCACCGAGCATCATCAGGTCCAGATCGCCTCGGCTGATCTGGTGCCACCGCTGGAACACGCCGTGCACGCGATGTCCGAGCCGATGGTCAGCCACGACTGCGTGGCCTTCTACCTGCTCAGCGAGGCGGTTTCGCAGCACGTGAAGGTGGTGCAGTGCGGACAGGGCGCCGACGAGGTGCTCGGCGGCTACCACTGGTACCAGCCGCTGGCCGGGCTGGCCCGCGACCAGGTTCTGGGCACCTACAGCGCGTCGTTCTTCGACCGGGACGCCGCCGAGATGGCCCGGGTGATCAACCCGCAGTACCTGCCGGACGGCGACCCGCCGCGGGAATGGGTGGCGCGCCACCTGGCCGGGCCGGACGCGCAGACTGCCGTGGACGCCGCCCTGCGGATCGACACCCAGGTGATGCTGACCGACGATCCGGTGAAGCGGGTCGACAACATGACGATGGCGCACGGTCTCGAAGCGCGGGTGCCGTTCCTGGACCACGAGTTCGTCGAGCTGGCGGCCAGTTGCCCGCCGGAGCTGAAGCTGGCGCAGGGTGGCAAGGGCGTGCTCAAGGACATTGGCCGCCGGCTGGTACCCGGTGAGGTGATCGACCGGCCCAAGGGCTATTTCCCGGTGCCGGGCATCAGCCACCTCGAGGGCAAGCTGCTCGACCGGGTGACTGACGCCCTGACCGCGCCTGAGGCGAGGCGCCGCGACCTGTTTCGCCCGGCCTACGTCGAGCGGCTACTGGCCGACCCGAACGCTGGCAGCACTCCGCTGGACGGGAACAAGCTGTTGCAGCTGGGCCTGCTGGAGATGTGGTTGCAGAGCCACGGCATCCGCTGACCCGTACCCGTACCCGTACGCGTCGCCCCGGCCTCAGCCGCTAGGGCTATCCGCCGTCTCGGGCGCCTCGGCGGAATGAGCGGAAATCGGCGGGGGGCGGCTCATCAGTATGACCGGCCGGGGTCCGGACCGTGTCAGCTGAGCCGGGGTCGACACTGCGCTTCTCGTCCGCCAGCGGGCCGACTTCACCCTCAGCCGGCTTGGCTGGGGCATGTTTGTCCCGGCCGAACAGATAACTGCTGACCACGTTGATCACCGCGACCAGCGGAACGGCGAACAGGGCGCCGACGATGCCGGCCACCAGCACACCGATCGCGATCGCCAGGATCACCGCCAGCGGGTGCACCGCCACCGCCCGGCCCATCAGGAACGGTTGCAGCACATGGGCTTCCACCTGCTGGACGGCGATCACCCCGATCAGCATGATCAGAGCCTTGGTCAGCCCACCGGCCACCAGAGCCACCAGTACCGCGACGATCCCCGACACCAGGGCACCGACCACCGGCACGAACGCCCCGAGGAAGACCAGCACGCCCAGCGGAATCGCCAGCGGCACACCGATGATCGCTGCGATGATGCCGACGCCGCAGCCGTCGACCAGCGCCACGATCACGGTCGCCCGAACGAATGCGGTCAGCGTTGCCCAGGCTCGGGTTCCCGCCCCGTTGACCCGTTCGCGGGACCCGGCCGGGAAGATCCCGACCACCCAGTGCCAGATGCTGGCGCCGCTGGACAGGAAGAAGAAGGTGGAGAACAGCACCAGGAACAGGCCGGTGAAGAAGTCCAGTGCGGTGCTGGTGACACTGAGCGCGCTTGACACCAGCTTGCCCTGGTTCTTCTGGATGGCGTCCTGGATCTGGGTGACGTATTCGTTGAGCTGAGCATTGGTCAGGTGCAGCGGACTGTCGGCCAGTTCGCGTTGGAGGGTGCCCAGCCCCTTCGCTGCGTCGTCCGACAACTCGCCGAAACCGCTGGAGATCTGCTGGGTAATCAACGTGATCAGTGCGGCGATCACGCCGATGCCGATCAGGATGGTGACCAGCGCGGCCGGCCCGGGCGGCAGCCCGATCCGATCCTTGGTCCGGATCAGGCCTTGGTGCAGGGGGCGAAGCAGGGCCACCAGCAGCAAGGAGATCACCAGGGGAACGGTGACCACCTCGAACATGATGAAGCCGCGGCCGAGCACGAAGATGGTGAACCCGATCAGCAGCAGCCGCCAGCACCAACCCGCTGTCGCCCGGATGCCGTAGGGCACCTCCACCGCCCGCGGAGCCGGCTCGCCCTGCAGCGCTGGATCCGCCGCCAGATCCAAGAACCGCCCATGTGACGGATCGTGCGCGATCATGGTGCCACTCTGATCCGTCATGTCCACATCCTGCCCTCATCCCGATGCATCGCTCATCTCACGATGACACCCACCGCGGCATCGGCTAGTCGAGCGCCTGGGACAAGTCCTCGAGCAGGTCGGCGGCATCCTCCAGCCCGACGGAGAGCCGGATCAGGTCATCAGGTACCTGCAGGGCCGACCCGGCGACCGAGGCATGCGTCATCAGCCCGGGATGCTCGATCAGCGACTCAACGCCGCCGAGCGACTCGGCCAAGGTGAACACCTGGGTGCGCTTGCAGACCGAGAGGGCCGCCTCCTGGCCGCCCTCCACCTGGAAGGACACCATGCCACCGAAGCGGCGCATCTGGGTCCGAGCGACATCGTGCCCGCGATGGCCGGGCAATCCGGGATAGTGCACCTGGGTCACGCGGGGGTGAGCCGCCAGCATGGCCGCCACCTGCTCGGCGTTGTCGCAGTGGCGTTCCATCCGGATGGCCAGGGTCTTGAGCCCGCGCTGAACCAGCCAGGCGTCGAACGGCCCGGCCACCGCACCGGCCGCATTCTGCAGGAAGCCGGCCCGGGTGGCCAGATCGGGGCCGAGCTGGCTCGGGTCGCCGGCTGGATCGAGCCAGCCGAGGGTCACCCCGCTGGCGATCACCAGGGCGCCGCCAACGACGTCCGAGTGGCCACCGGCGTACTTGGTGGTGGAGTGCACAACGACGTCGGCTCCCAGCGCGAGCGGCTGCTGGAGGTAGGGCGTGGCGAAGGTGTTGTCGACCACCAGCAGGGCACCCGCGTCGTGCGCGATCTGGGCCAGCCGGGGAATGTCGGCCACTGAAAGCAGCGGATTGGTCGGCGTCTCCACCCAGATCAGCCGGGTCTGGCCGGGGCGGATGGCGGCCGCCACGGCATCGGCGTCCCAGATCGGTGCGGGCGAGTGCTCGATCCCCCACGGCCCAGCCACCCGGGCGATCAGCCGATAGCTGCCGCCGTAGGCGTCGTCCGGCACCACCAGGTGGTCACCGGGGTGCAGCACCGCGCGCAGGAGCGTGTCCTCCGCGGCCAGCCCGGAGGCGAAGGCGAAGGCCCGCCCGGCTCGATCTGAGCCGGTCTGCTCGAGCGCGGCCAGGCAGTTCTCCAGCGCGGTCCGGGTCGGATTGGCCGAACGCGAGTACTCGAAGCCGGCGCCCAGCCCGGTGCGCAGGCCGCCGACGCCGTCCTGGGCGTAGGTGGAGGTCTGATAGATCGGTGTGATCACCGCGCCAGTGGCGGGATCGGGGTCCGACCCGGCATGGATCGCCCTGGTCGAGAAGCCGCTCATGGTCCAGTCAGGCACAGCTGGAGCCTAGTGCGGCCGATGACCGGCCGATCACCGGAACGAGGTGACCCATGTGTCGCGATGATCAGGATGGGTGGGGTGATAGTCGATGTGGTTGTCCGTGCGGCCGTGACCGAAGTCCCGGCTGTCGGCGCCGAAGCGCGGCGCGAGGGCCGCGATGACGATGATGGCGAGGACCAGCAGAATGATTGCCATGCCCTTAAGTTATCAAAATTGGCCTTGCTCACCATAGCCACTTACGTGACACTGGCTTCATGTCTACCCTGACAAGGCGGCCACTACGTCCCCGAAGCCGGGTCAGCGCCCGCGAACTGGACCCATTGCTGACGGACTGGCGTCCGGCCGAAGCCAGCGTGCCTGGATACCGCGCGCTGGCTGATCGGCTGCGGCTGCTGATCCTGGATGGCCGCCTGCCGGTTGGCACCGTGTTGCCCTCCGAGCGCTCGCTCGCGCTGGGCATCGGCGCCAGCCGGACCACCACGACCGCCGCTTATCGGCTGCTCCGGGAGGAGGGCTACGCCGACGGCAGTCAAGGGGCCGGCACCTGGACCCGGTTGCCGCGCGACGCCGGTCCGCTCACACCCTGGCCGGTGCAGATGGAGGGCGAGCCAGGCAGCGCCGACGGCCGGGGAGATCTGACCTCGGCCGCGACCCCGGCGCCGCCGGAGGTGCACGCGGCCTATTCGGCGGCACTGCGCGACCTGCCGCACTACTTGCCCGGCAACGGCTACGGCCCCGCTGGGCTGAACGCCCTGCGCGAGCAGGTCGCCGCCACCTACACCGCTCGCGGTCTGCCGACCTCGGCCGAAGAGATCCTGATCACCGCGGGCGCCCTGCACGCCATGCACCTGGTGCTGCCGCTGGTATCACAGCGCGGTGATCGGGTGCTGGTGGAACATCCGACCTATCCGGCCGCCATCGACGCCGTCCGCCGGGCCGGGGGCCGCACGGTGGCCCTGCCGATCGAGGACGGCTGGCAGACCGACCGGATCCGGCGGGTGCTGCACCAGAGCGGAGCCCGGCTGGCCTACCTGATCCCGGACTTCCACAACCCGACCGGCCGGCTGATGGACGGGCGGACCAGGACGGCGCTGAGTTCGGCCCTCAGCGACACCGGGTCGATCGCGATCGTGGACGAGACCTGCCAGGCCCTGGACCTGCGGGCCGAGCTGGGCCGGCCAGCTCTGCCGGTGGCACCCTTCGCCGCCTATGCCCGGCCGGGCGCGGTGATCACCCTGGGATCGACCAGCAAGACGATCTGGGGTGGCCTGCGGATCGGCTGGATCCGGGCCGAGCGATCACTGATCTCCCAGCTGGCGGTGGCCCGGGCCCGAGATGATCTGGCCGGGCCGATCGTCGAGCAGCTGGCGGCGGCGCATCTGCTAGATCAGCTGGGTGTGATCGTGCCGCGAAGGCGGGCTCAATTGGCCGGGCAGTACCGGGCGCTACGGGATGCGCTGGCCAGTGAACTGCCGGGCTGGCGGGTGAACGAGCCGGACGGCGGGATGGTCGTCTGGGTGCGGCTGCCCGAACCACGCAGCAGCGAGATCGTGGCCAGCGGCGCGGCGATCGGCCTGACCCTGACCAGCGGCCCCCGGTTCGGGGTGGACGGGTCATTCGAATCCCGGCTACGGATCCCGTTCACCCGTTCGGCGCAGGAGCTGCGAGCTGCCGCCGGGCTGCTGGCTCAGGCCTGGCACTCACCGATCCGTTACCCGAGCGTGGTCGATCGCCGTGAGGTGATCTGACCGCACCAAGATCGCCAGCTCAGCCCTCTGATGTGGGCTCCCAGCCGCAGTTCGGCGGGCTGAAGTGCTGATCAGCGTCAGGGTGCGGTAAGCATCAGCGCGGGAACTAAGGCTGAGCTGCTCTTGTTGAGGCCAGTGGAGCGTTACCAGCGGCTCCCCAACGCAAGGAGATGCAGAGAATGCTTTTCGGAAGCAGGGCCAAGAGCACAATGGTTGACCAGGACCGGGCGCTGAGCGGCCGGTCGGAACGGCCATACCCGGTGCCCGAGCGGCACGCCGTCCTGGGAACCCCGCTGGCCGGCCCCTGGCCGCTGGGCACGCAGGTGATCTACCTGGCGATGGGTTGCTTCTGGGGCGCGGAGAAGGACTTCTGGCAGGTGCCCGGCGTCGTCACCACCGCCGTGGGTTACATGGGGGGATACACCCCGAACCCGACCTATGAGGAGACCTGCACCAGCCTGACCGGCCACACCGAGATCGTGATGGTGGCCTATGACCCGGGCGTGGTCAGTGCGGCCGAGCTGCTCAAGGTGTTCTGGGAGTCGCACGATCCAACTCAGGGCTTCCGGCAGGGCAACGACGTCGGCTCGCAGTACCGCTCGGCGGTCTACTGGACCACCGAGGAGCAGCAGAAGGCCTACGAGCAGTCCCGGGCCGCGTTCCAGGACGAGCTGCATCGTTACCGCTACGGCGACATCACCACTGAGGGCCGTTCAGCGCAGGACGCCGGTCCGTTCTTCTACGCTGAGGACTACCACCAGCAGTACCTCCACAAGGTGCCGAACGGGTACTGCCCGCATCACGGCACCGGCGTGAGCTGCCCGGCCGGTCTGGGCGTCAAGACCGAGGGTTGATCGAACTCCTACCGGCGGACCGCCGGGCTGCGACTCCTCTCGTGCCAGCTCAGAAGCCGTCAGGTCGTGTGATGCCAGGCGGACTAGTCGTTCCTGGATCTTCAGCTTCGGCCGGTAGCAGCTCCGGTCCAAGGTGCTGGACGGATGTTGCCCGCACCGTGACCCGGTGACGATCGTCAGCCGGCGGCGTCCTGAGCCGGCCGATACGTCGCCATCAGCACTCCGGACTTGGCCGGTGTGCAGTTGATCAGACGCAAAGGACGGGTCTCCTCGTCGGGACCGAACAGGCGACGACCTGTGCCCAGCACGATCGGGTGGATCATCAGGAAGAATTCGTCGATGAGCCCATGGCGGAGCAGGGAGCGGATGAGCTGACCGCTTCCCATGATCACGAGATTGCCGCCCGGCTGTTCGCGCAGCCCTGCCACTGCAGCCGGCACATCACCACTGAGCAACGTGGAGTTCGGCCACGGCAGCACAGTGCCCGAACTCGACGAGGCCACGTACTTCCTCGCCTGGTTCAGGCCGTCCTTGAACGGGCCGCCGACCTCGTTCCAGTGGGCCAGCATGTCCTCGTAGCTGCGCCGGCCGAGAAGCCAGGAGAACCCTTCTCCCATCCGTTCGCTCATGGCGGCGCCCAGGGCGGAGTCGGTCGCCCGCTCCGCCCAGCCGCCATGGCGGAAGCCGTCACGGCTGTCGTCGTCCGGACCACCCGGAGCCTGCATGACACCGTCCAGGCTGACGTGGTTGGCAACCAGCACGCGCATGTGCCCTCCTTCAGCGGCGCCGAAATACAAGCCGGTCTAGACCATGAACCCGCGCCCGGACGGGCGCCATGCCGTATGGCCCGGCCGATCCCGGCCGTCCCCCGCTGAGCCGCTCAGCGCTTGCGCCAGTGCGGGACGACGCTGGTGAACCGGAACGGCTGCGGCGCGTCCTCGCCCATGTAACTGGTCTCGTCCTCCGCCTGAGCCGCGCGCCGATTACCCCACCAGATCAGCACACCCAGCGCCACGACGATCGCGATCACCCCGAACCAGATCATGCCCGCCTCCAGAATCCTGGGAACCCGGCGCGCGGCCCGGCCTGACCCCGACAATACGCCGAGCTGCGGTCATCTTCCTGGCGCCGAATGCTTGCAACCGGTACCTGAGTACGGGTTTACCGTCGTTCCTATGACCACGGATGTGCTGGCGTGCGGGCCGGGCAGCTGCACCCTTCCGGCCGCGGAACGTCCCGGGCGGCTGGCTGAATTCGAGGAGCTGTTCGCGCGATCGCTGCGCAGCCAGGACCGGCCCGCGCCGACCCGGCTGCGCTGGCACCTGGAACCGGAGGCCGAGCTCACCGCCCGGCACCTCACCACCCGCGAGGCCAGCTGTTGCGCCTTCTTCACCTTCTCCTTCGGCTCAGCCGGACCGGATCTTGTCCTCGACATCGACGTGCCGTCCGGCTACACCGCCGTGCTGGACGCGCTGCAGAGCCAGGCAGCGGCCCGGCTGGCCCCTTGAGGCCCACCGGCGGGCTGAGGCCTAGTCAGGTGGCCAGCGCGGCGGGCGTTGGCCCCCAGACGCTGCGCTACTACGAACGCCGGGGCCTGCTCCCCCCGCCGGAGCGGACTCCGGGCGGTCATCGCCTCTACCCACCCGAAGCAATCACCGTGCTCCGGGTGATCAGAGCGGCTCAGCGGCTGGGATTCACCCTGCGCGAGATCTCCGAGCTCCTCGACGCCGGGCGGCACCGCCACGGCCAGGCACCGCCCGGCCTGCACGAGCGCGCGGCCCGCAAGTTAGAGGAGATCGAGTCGAAGATCGCCGACCTGACCCTGATCGCTGCGACGCTGCGATCAGCGGTCGACGCCGGCTGCGACGATCTGCTCAGCTGCGCCGGGAGCAAGTGCTGCCCCATCCCGTTCGCGGCCATCGGGATCCAGCCCTCTCGGCAGTAGATCCTTCACACGGCCGGGTCGTGAACGCATTCCCGTTTTGGTTTCGCTTGGAGCATGACGATCCGGCGTGCACAGGGCCGGCCTCGCGACGTACCGTCGACTGGTGAGCCAAGCTCCCCACTTCTCTGCCGAATCTGCCCCTGCCAGCCCGCCCGGGGGCCTGCCCGCCACGGTGGGCGCCCTGCGCGCATCCGGACACGTCCAGCGCAGCGTCAAGGCCGAACTCCGGGAAAACCTGCTCGACCTGATGCGAGCCGGTAAGTCGCGGTTTCCTGGCGTGGTCGGCTTCGACGACACGGTGCTGCCCGATCTGGAACGGGCTCTGCTGGCTGGACACGATCTCGTCCTGCTCGGTGAGCGCGGCCAGGGCAAGACCCGCCTGATCCGGACCATCGTCGGCCTGCTGGACGAGTGGACTCCGGCCATCGCCGGAGCCGAATTGCACGAACATCCCTACCAGCCGATCACTCCGGCTTCGCGGCGCCGGGCGGCCGAACTCGGCGACGAGCTGCCGGTGACCTGGATCCACCGCACCGAGCGCTACGCCGAGAAGCTGGCCACCCCGGACACCAGCGTCGGCGACCTGATCGGCGACGTGGATCCGATGAAGGTCGCGGCCGGTCGAGAGCTGGGCGACCCGGAGACCATTCACTACGGCCTGGTGCCTCGCATGCATCGCGGCATCGTGGCCGTCAACGAGCTGCCCGACCTGGCCGAGCGGATCCAGGTCGCCCTGCTGAATGTCCTGGAGGAGCGCGACATTCAGATCCGTGGCTACGTGGTCCGGTTGCCGCTCGACGTGCTGCTGCTGGCCAGCGCCAACCCTGAGGACTACACCAACCGCGGGCGCATCATCACCCCGCTGAAGGACCGGTTCGGCGCCGAGATCCGTACCCACTACCCGGCCGACCTGAACCTCGAGATCGAGCTGGTGGACCAGGAAGCCGAACTGGTGGCCACCGTCCCCTCTCACCTGCTCGAAGTGATGGCCCGATTCACCGCCGGTGTACGGGAGAGCTCGGCGGTGGATCAGCGGTCCGGCATCTCCGCCCGGTTCGCCATCGCCGGCACCGAAACCATCTCGGCCGCAGCGCTTCGCCGGGGAGCGCTGACCGGCGAGGACCTGCCGGTGGCCCGGGTCGGCGACACCGAGAACATCACCGGGACCCTGCGCGGCAAGGTCGAGTTCGAGGCCGACGGCGAAGGTCGCGAGATGGAGATCCTGGATCACCTGCTCCGGCGGAGCATCGCCGAGACCTGGCGGGCCCGGCTGGGTGGCATCGACCTGGCCGGCTTCATCGCCGCGGCCGCTCAGGCCGACGGCATCCTGAGCGGTGAAATGGTCTCCTCGGCCGGCCTGCTCAGCTCGCTGGGCCAGGTTCCCGGCCTGTCCGCCGTCCTCGAGCGACTGGGCTTCGACGGCCCGCCCCGCCCGGCCGAGGCCGCCTCAGCCGCCGAATTCGTCCTGGAGGGGCTGCATCTCACTCGCCGGCTAGCCAAGGACGTGCTGGACGACGGCCGGACCATCTACGGCGGCGAATAGCCGATGACACGGCGGCGCCGGGACCCGCGATACCGATACGGCCCCTGGCACGGCGGCCCTGATCCGCTGGCGCCGCCGTACGACGTCCGGCAGGCGCTGGATCAGCTGGGCGAACGGGTCCTGGCCGGCGAAGGCGTCCGGGAGGCGCTGCGCGACCTGCTCGCCGACGGCCTGTCCGATCGGGCCTCAGCGGGCGAACGGCGCAACGGGTTGCGCGATCTGCGGGCCAGGGCCGAGCGACTGCGCCGGGACCTTCTGCGCCGGGGAAAGCTGGACGGCGCCGTCACCCGAGCCCAGCAGCAGCTCGATCAGGCGCTGGCGGCCGAGCGGGAGGAACTGTCCGGGCGCAAGGACGACGACGCGCGGTTCGCCGAGGCTCAGCTGGCCAACCTGTCTCGCTCGACTTCGGCCGCGATCGCCCAGCTCTCCGAATATCGCTGGGCCAGTAAGGAAGCCGAGCAGATATACCAGCAGATCCTGGATGGGCTGCGCAACGACGTGCTGGATCAGCAGTTCGAAGGACTCCGGAATGCTCTGCAGGGCATGGGTCCCGATGCTGATCCGCAAGCCCGGGCCGCCGCCAGCCAGGCGCTGTCGCAGATGCTGAGCGATCTGAACGAGCTGCTGGAGAAACATGCCCGCGGCGAAGACAGCCAGCAGGACTTCGACCAGTTCATGGCCGCGCACGGCCAGATGTTCCCGGACAATCCACAGAACGTGGACGAGCTGATCGACTCACTGGCCCGCCAGGCCGAGGCGGGCCAGCGGCTGATGGCGTCCCTGTCGCCGCAGCAGCGGGCCGAGCTGGCCAGCCTGATGCAGCAGGCGTTCGCCGATGGCGGCCTGACTGGCCAGATGGCTCAGCTGAATGACAATCTGCAGGCTCTGCGGCCTGACCTGAACTGGGGGCAGCCTGGGCCCCGGATGCGCGGGGAGCAACCACTGGGTTACGCAGAGGCGGCCGGCGCCCTGCAGGAATTGGCCGATCTGGACGACGTGATCGATCAGCTCGGCCAGGACTATCCCGGAGCCAGCCTGGACGACGTCGACGTCGAGGCGGTCGAAAGAACCCTGGGCCAGGGAGCACTGGCCGACGTGGAACGGCTTCAGGAACTGGAGCGCGAGCTGACCCGGCAGGGCTGGCTCACCCGCGGCGACGACGGTTTGATGCTGTCACCCAAGGCATTGCGGCGGCTGGGCCAGACCGCGCTGCGCCGGGTGTTCGAGCACCTGAACGGCAGTCGCCGGGGGGAGCACGACGTCCAGGACGCCGGAGCGGCCGGCGAGGCGACCGGCGCCTGGCGCCAGTGGCAGTTCGGTGACGAGCAGCCGCTGGACGTGGTGGCGTCCATCGGCAATGCGGTCCGCCGGACGGCGGTATTGCCCGTCCCGCAGACCTATTCACCTGCCGATGGGCCGCGGCCGGCGGTACCGCGAGTACGTCTGGCGGCCGAGGACTTCGCGGTGGTGGAGACCGAGCGGCGGACCAGCGCCGCGGTGGCGCTGTGCGTTGACCTCTCCTATTCCATGATCAGCCAGGGCCGCTGGGGGCCGATGAAGCAGACCGCGCTGGCCCTGGCCCATCTGGTCGCCACCCGCTTCCCGCAGGACTCACTGCAGATTGTGGGTTTTGGCCGGTACGCCAGCCGGCTCACAGTTGAGCAGCTGGCCGCGATCGAGCCGGACTACGTGCAGGGAACCAATCTCCAGCACGCGCTGGCCCTCGCCGGGCGGCACCTGCGCCGTCACTCCGGTGCTGAGCCGGTGGTACTGGTGGTCACCGATGGCGAGCCCACCGCCCATCTGATGTCCAACGGCGACGCCTATTTCGATTATCCGCCGTCCCCGCACACCATCCGGGCGACCGTCACCGAGGTGGACGCGCTCACCCGGTACGGCGCCGCCATCAACACTTTCATGCTGGCGGATGATCCCGGCCTGCAACGGTTCGTGGATGCGATCGCCCGGCGCAACGGCGGCCGGGTGTTCACCCCGTCGCTGGATCGGCTGGGTCAGTACGTGGTCAGCGACTACCTTCAGGCCCGCAAAGGCCGGCGGTAACGCCCGAGCGGGCGGTGCTCGTTCAACCCGGACTGACCGCGGGCTGGCGTTGCGGCAATCGGACTGTCATCGTGGTGCCCTGCCCAGCAATAGATTTCACGTCTACCGAACCCCGGTGCCGTTCGACGATCTCGCGGACGACGGCCAGCCCCAGCCCCGTGCCCTGGATCGCTCGCCGCCGCGCCTCACTGCTGCGGAAGAAGCGGGTGAACAGCTGCGGCAGTTCATCGGCCGCGATACCGATACCGGTGTCGATGACGTCGATCCGGACCTGGCCGTCCTGCGCCCCGGCCCGGATCGTGACCTGCCCACCCCGGCTGGAGAACTTGATCGCATTGCCGACCAGATTGATGATCACACGCTCCAGCTGATCCTGGTCACCACCGATTATCGGCGCCGGATCCGGAAGCTCCACCTGCAGGTGCACTCCGCTGGCCTGGGCCCCGGGGCCGAGAACCGCGATGGCCGACGTGATCAGCTCACCGAGATCGACCGGGTCATCACCTGGGCCCAGCACACCGGAGTCCACTCGGGACAGGGTGAGCAGATCGTCGACCAGGCCCAGCAGCCGGCGGCTGTTGCGATCGATCACCTCGATCATCCGGTGCTCGTCGCTGCGGTTGGCCGACTTCGAGTGCGCTACCCGCGGGTCACCCATCAGCATCTCGGCGTATCCGGAGATGCTGGTCAGCGGCGTGCGCAGTTCGTGACTGACGGTCGCCACGAATTCACCCTTCAATCGGTCCAGTTCGCGCAGCTCGTGCTCGACCCGCTTCTGCCGGGTGATGTCGACGTAGATCGCGCCTTCGGCGAACGGCGCGCCGTGGCCGTCGCTGACCGGATACCTCACACACAGATAGTTGCGCGCTTCGCCGTCCACCGTGATCGTCTCTTCGCTCTCGAAAGTTGTTCCGGGAGCCAGATTTCGATTCTGAGCAATCATCGGCGACCCCAGCCGCTGATACTGCAGGTTCGACAGCAGCAGCTCGCCGGACAGCGAGCGGACGCAGATCGCTGCCGGGGCGTGACTGACCACCGCATTCAGGATGTCCGCGGTCACCTGGCGCTCCCGCCGGGCTCGCATCTCGTTGGCCGCCAGCTGCCGCGCATTCAGGGCGTGTTCGACCGCCGGCCCGAGCCGGACCAGCCGGTCCTTGAGCAGATAGTCGGCTGCCCCCAGTCGCAGCGACGTCACGCAGGTGTCCTCGTCCATCACCCCACTGACGACGATCAGCGGAACATCGCTCTGCCGCTGGCGCAGGATCTCCAGCGCGTCCAGGGCGGTCATCAGAGGCAACGAGTAGTCGCAAATGATGATCTGCGGCTGGCCAGCCAGGGCGCCGGTGAACTGCTCGGGCGACTCCGCCCGGGTCCAGGCCGGCGCGTACCCGGCCCGCCGCAGTTCAGCGATCAGCAGTTCGGCGTCGTCCTCGCGGTCCTCAACGATCAGCAGTTGCAGCGGTACGGACATGCCGGATCTCCCGTGGTGGTTGGTTGAGGACGAGCCAGTACTGCCCGATGTCGCGGACGGCCTGGAAGAACGCACCGATCTCCACCGGCTTGACGATGTAGCTGTTCGCCCCCAGCGCGTAACACGTTGCCAGGTCCATGTCTTCGGCGGACGACGTGAGCATCACCACCGGCACCTCGCTGAGCTCTGGATCGGACTTCAGCTCGCGCAGTACTTCGATGCCGTTCACCATCGGCATCTTGATGTCCATCAGGATCGCGCACGGCTGGTCGTCGCGATCGCGATGCGCGAACTGGCCGCGGCAGAACAGCAGATCCAGCGCCTCGACGCCGTCCCGTGCTTCTTCGATCCGGCCGCTGAAGTGGCTCCGGCGCAATGCGTGCAGGGTCAGTTCCCGGTCGTGCGGACTGTCCTCGACCAGCAGGACCCAAGGGGCAAGCGATTTCATGTCATCCTCCCGAGATGTCTTTCCCAGGCCATGGGCAGGGTGAACCCCATCACCGCGCCCTTGCCCGGCTCCCCCGAACCGGTCAACCGGCCCCCGTGGCGGTTGACGATCCGCTGCACCAGCGCCAGCCCGATCCCCGTCCCGCTGAAATCCTCGTTCCGGTGCAATCTTTGGAACACTTGGCCGAGCTTCTCGGCATAGCGCATGTCGAAGCCGGCTCCGTTGTCAGCGACCTGATAGGCGATGCAGTCGCTGAGCTGATCGGCGCTGACCTCGATCCGGGCCTGCTCGACCTTGCCGGTGTACTTGATCGCATTGTCGAGCAGGTTCAGCCAGACCTGCTGGATCAGCCGGGCATCACCCGCCGCGGAGGGCAGATCCGGGACCACCAGGTCGATCGAGCGACCCGCCCGGGCCGGCGCCAGCGACTCCCAGCACCCCGCCACCATCGCGTTCATGTCCAGCGGGCCAGACGACATGTTCTGCCGCTGCAGACGCGAGAACGACAGCAGGGCGTCGATCAGGCTGCCCATCTGCACCGCACTGTCCTGCACCTTGTGCAGATAGCCGATCGCGTCGGGCGGCAGCCGGTCCCCGTACTGATCCTGCAGCATCCGGGTGTACCCGTTCATGGCCCGCAGCGGCGCCCGCAGGTCGTGCGAAACGCTGTAGGAGAAGGCTTCCAGCTCCGCATTGGAGGCGGCCAGTTCGGCGGCCTGGGACTCCAGCTGGGCGGTGCGCCGAACCACCCGGTCCTCCAGCTCCTCATTGATCTGCTGGAGTTCGGCGTTCAGCTGTACCACCGCCTTCTCGGTGGCCCGCCGATCGGACACGTCCTGCGTGACCTTGACGAATCCGTGCAGCTGGCCACTCTCATCCCGCATCGCGGTCACCACCGCTTGGGCCCAGAACATCGAACCGTCCTTACGGACCCGCTTACCTTCGATCAGCACCCGGCCGGTCGCGACCGCCCGAGCCAGAATCTCGTCCGGCAGCCTGGCCTCCGCGTCGGCAGAATCGAAGAAGGCGGCGTAGGGCAGCCCGATCGCCTCCGAGTCGCTGTAGCCGTGGATCCGGGACGCCGCGGCGCTCCACGTGGTCACCCGCCCGCAGGGGTCGAGCATGATGATCGCGTGGTCGGTGGCGCCCTCCAGGAGCTGGCCCAGCCGGGTCAGTTCGGAGGCGTTGCGCTGCTGCGCCTGCCAGCTGTCGGTCATGTCGTGCCAGGTGACCAGCACGCCGGGACCACCACTGTCCAGCTCGATCGGGCGGCCCGACAGCAGCATCCGGCGCAGATCCGCCCGGCCGGTGAACTTCACCAGGACGATGGTGGGCGGCACGGTCTGGCCGCTGGCCGCTCTCTCCAGCGGCCGTTCGCCGGGCAGCAGCAGACGGCCATCCTCGCTGTAGGCCGCTTCGCTCATCCCCTGCAGCCGATCACCGGTGCGCAGCCGGAAAAGCTCGAGCATGGTCTGCGCGGCCGGATTGGCGGTGACGATCCGGCAGTCGTCGTCGATCACCACCATGGCCGGTTCGGCGTCCTGCCAGAGAACCTCCAGAAGGGTGCCTAGCTCACGGGGCAATTCACCAGGCATGCTCAGTGGCGGATGGCTGAGGCCGGCCGGTAACGGCCTCGTCGACCGCGTCGAGCAGCGCGTGCGCGGCGAACGGCTTGGTCAGGTAGGCGGCACCCAGCTCGTGCCCGCGGCGGATGTCGCTCTCCCGGGCCGAGGCAGACAGGAAGATCGCCGGGATGTGCGGCAACTTCTCCCGCAGGGTGGACAACAGCTCGAATCCGGATATGCCCGGCAACCCGACATCCAGGACATAGGCGTCCGGCTGCCCGAACTGCTCCACCGAGTCCATGGCCAGATCGGCGTCCGGCATGGCGATCACGCGGTGGCCGACCATCACCAGCCGCATGGAGATCAGATCACGGACATCTGGATCGTCCTCGACAACGAGCAGTCGGGCCATGGGGTCTCCTCGAATCTGGGCAGCCGGGTGGTGACTGCTTGCATCGTCGGAAACCGCGGCCTTCTGCAGGCTGGCCGGGGGCATGCACCCGAACGTCCGCCGATCGCCCTGGTGCCGGTCACTGTCAGCAACGACGATCCGGGCAGATCCGGCGATGCGCGCTCAGCGGGCCAGAACCCCGAGCAGATCGTGCCTGGTCAGCACCCCGGATGGCTTACCGTCGGTGACCACCATCACCGCATCGGCCGATTCCAGCGCCCGGCGCGCGGCCTCCACCGGTTCCCCGGCACCGACCAGGGGCAGCGGCGGAGACATGTGCCGTCCGACCGGGTCGGCCAATCCACCCTTTCCGGTGAAGATCGCCTCCAGCAGGTCGCGCTCGCTCACCGCCCCGGCCACCTCGCCTGCCATCACCGGCGGTTCGGCGTTCACCACCGGCATCTGGGACACGTGGTACTCGCGCAGGATCTGGATGGCATCGCGGACGGTCTCGCTGGGATGGGTGTGCACCAGGGCGGGCAGATCGCCCGCCTTGGCCCGCAGCACGTCGCCCACCGTCATCCGGCCGTGATCGGCCAGGAAGCCGTAGCTCGACATCCACCGGTCATTGAAGATCTTGCCCAGATAGCCGCGGCCGCCGTCCGGCAGCAGCACCACCAGCACGTCGTCCGGGCCGAGATCCTGGGCCGCCCGCAGCGCCGCCACCACCGCCATCCCGCAGGACCCGCCGACCAGCAGGCCTTCCTCACGGGCCAGCCGCCGGGTCATCTCGAAGCTGTCGGCGTCGGAGACGGCGATGATCCGGTCCGGTACGGACGGGTCGTAGGCGGGAGGCCAGAAGTCCTCCCCCACGCCCTCGACCAGATAGGGCCGGCCGGTCCCGCCGGAGTAGACCGATCCCTCCGGATCGGCGCCGATGATCTGGACCGGGCCACTGGCGCGGCCGGCCGACATTTCCTTCAGGTAGCGCCCGGTTCCGGTGATGGTGCCTCCGGTGCCGATGCCGGTGACGAAATGCGTCACCCGGCCCTCGGTATCGGCCCAGATCTCGGGGCCGGTGGTGGCGTAGTGACTGGCTGGACCCTCCGGATTGGCGTACTGGTTGGGCTTCCAGGCGCCGCTGGTCTCGGCCACCAGCCGGTCCGAAACCGAGTAGTACGAGTTGGGATGATCGGGCGGGACGGCGGTTGGGCAGACCACCACCCGGGCGCCGTAGGCCTCCAGCACGTCGCGCTTGTCCTGGCTGACCTTGTCCGGGCAGACGAAGATGCACCCGTAGCCGCGCTGCTGCGCTACCAGCGCCAGCCCCACTCCGGTGTTGCCGGAGGTCGGCTCGACGATGGTGCCCCCAGGTTTCAGGGAGCCGTCGGCCTCGGCCGCCTCCACCATCCGCAGCGCGATCCGGTCCTTCACCGAGCCACCCGGGTTCAGGTACTCGACCTTGGCCAGGATCAGCGGAGCGCGTCCCGCGGCCAGGCCGCGGGTCACCCGGTTCAGCCGCACCAGCGGAGTGTTGCCCACAACATCGACGATCGACTCGGCGTACTTCACGCCCGTCATCTTCCCACCTTCGCCGGGTCACTCTCCGCACCGATCATGCAAGTCCATGCCTGATCAACGTCGTGGGAGCGCGCCTACGCCCAACTTTCGCCATGATCAGCGCGAGACCCGGATTCCGTCTCCAGGGCGGCCGACCGGCGGCGGCGCAGGACGGCCCAGCGCCCGCCCGGCCCGCGATCAGTTCCGGCCACCTGGACGCCGGAGACCTCGGTACCGGCCGAATCCACCGAACGCACCGCTGCGTGCGCGACGTCGTCGATGGCATCTCCGAGCCGGGTGCCGGGCTGGGCCAGCCCTTCCGCCGGGCCGTAGCCCAGGGCGGCCACCAGGCTGGGCAGGAGCGCGGCGGCCACCCGGGCGTAGCCCGCGGCCGAAGGGTGGAACCGGTCGGAGCTGAACATCTCCGAGGCCTTGGCCGCGAATTCCGAACCCAGCAGATCGCCCAGCGACACCGTTCGGCCGCCAGCCTCCACCACGGCAATGATCTGGGCCGCGGCGAGCTGGCGGCTGAGCCGCCGGGCGATGTAGCGCAGCGGAAACGGAATCGGCTGGATCGTGCCCAGATCGGGGCAGGTGCCCACCACCACCTCGGCGCCAGCCTGACGCAGCTGGCGAACCGCCTCGTTCAGATGGCGCACTGCGTAGGCGGGCTTGCGCCGGTGGGTGACGTCGTTGGCGCCGATCATGATCACGGCCAGGTCCGGCTGCGGCGTCTCCTCCAGCAACGAGGCGACCTGGGCGATCAGCTCGGCCGACTCCGCACCCACCCGCCCGTTCAGCAGCAACTGGACCGGGCGGCCGGTGATCTCAGCCAGGCCCTGCGCCAGCACCACCCCCGGGGTGCCCTGCGCGGTTTCGGCGCCCAGCCCGACCGAGCTCGAATCACCCAGTAGGGCCAATCTGATCGGCTCCCCCGGCCCGGTTCCATACCGACCGGCTCCGCCCGGCCCCAACTTGCCGAAGGGATGACCGATCCAGCGCCGGGCCAGCTTCATCTCGGTGAAGATCACCCCGAACATGGCCGCTCCGAGCGCCCCGATCCCACCTCCGCCATAGGCGGCCGCGGCGGCGATCCGGCGTGCGCTACTGGCTCGGCTCATGGCGTCCTCCCTCCACCGGTATCGAACACCGGCCACTGCTGACCCGCTCAGACGCCAGCATCACGACGTCACCCCCGTGCGCCTGCATGGTATTCAGCCCGAGCCGATCTCAGCTGTCAAAGCCTGAGTCACAACAGGTCCCGGATCGCGGTCAGGGCCGTCACCGCGTTGGCCCGGAGCGCATCGGTGGACGCCGCCGGGCTGGCCAGCAGCTCCCGGCCCAGCACCAGCACCTGATCAGCCAGGGCATGCGCGCCCAGCTGAGGCACCCTGGGCAGCGGCTCGGCCGCCCCGCCCTGGTCGGGATCAGCGGCCAGATCGGCCAGCCGCTGCAGCCCGGCCCGGACCTGATCCAGGGTCTGGCGGGCGGCTGGGGTGTCGCGGGCGGCCAGCCGCGGGCCGATCACCCGGAGCCGATCGGCCACCCGGACCAGCTCACGTTCGGCGTCCTCCGGGGTCGGGCTGAGCCGCTGGATCACCCGTCGCCCGCCTGGCGATCCTGGGCGGCGGCGACCAGGCCCTCCATCAGGGCCAGATCGGTTCCGGCCTCAGGATGCCATTGCACGCCGAGCAGGAACGGCCGGGACTGGTCCTCGACCGCCTCGATGATGCCGTCCCCGGCTCGGGCGGTGACGGCCAGTTCCTTGCCCAGCTCGTCGATGCCCTGATGGTGGGAGGTGGCGACGTCCACCGTGGTCCGGCCCAGCACCGTGGCCAGGGTCGAATCCTGCTCGACGTGGACCAGGTGATGGCCGTACGTCCCGGGGGTGGCGGCATGGTCCTCGCCGCTGGTCACGTCGGGCAGGTGCTGGATCAGGGTGCCGCCGCGGAACACGTTCAGCAGCTGCATGCCCCGGCAGATCGCCAGCACCGGCAGGCCGGCGTCCAGAGCCGCAGCCAGCAGGGCCAGTTCGGCGGCGTCCCGATCGGTTCGCGGTGGCTGGGTGTGCGATCCGGCCGCTTGGCCGTACCGGGCCGGGTCGACGTCCGAGCCGCCGGTCAGAACCAGGGCATCCAGCCGGGTCACCAGCTCGGCTGCTCCAGCCGCGGTGGCCAGCAGAGGGGGCAGGAGCACCGGTAGCCCGCCCGCACCGGCCACCGCCCGGGAGTAGCTTTCCGGCAGCAACGTCGCTGGAGCATCCCACGTGATCCACCGGGCTCGCTCACCGTAGGCGGTCAGCCCGATCACCGGGGCGCTAGCCGGACTCATAGCGGCGTCACGTAGGCGCCGGTGATACCGCCGTCGACCAGGAAGTTGGCCGCAGTGATGAACGAGGCATCGTCGCTGGCCAGAAAGGCCACCGCCGCGGCGATCTCCTCCGGCGCGGCGAACCGGCCGAGCGGAACATGAACCAGCCGCCGCTGGGCGCGTTCTGGATCACTGGCGAACAGTTCCATCAGCATCGGGGTGGCCACCGGCCCGGGCGACAGCGCGTTCACCCGGATTCCCTGGCGGGCGAACTGGACGCCCAGTTCGCGGGTCATCGCCAGTACGGCGCCTTTGCTTGCGGTGTAGGAGATCTGGGAGGTCGCGGCACCCACGCTGGCGACGAAGGAGGCGGTGTTGATGATGGATCCGCGTCCCTGCTCGATCATGTACGGCAGCACCGCCTTGCAGCCGAAGTAGACCGAGGTCAGGTTCACCTCCTGGACCCGGCGCCAGGCCTCGATCCCGGTGTCCAGGATGGAGTCGTCGTCCGAGGGCGAGATGCCGGCGTTGTGGAAGGCCACATCGATCCGGCCGTACTCGTCGAAGACCTCGCGGTAGAGCGCCTCGTTGTCATGCTGGCTGGTCACATCGGCGGCGATGTAGCGGCCCTTCAGCTCGGCGGCCAGATCCTGCCCGGCCTCGCGGCTGACGTCGACGATGACCACCGTGGCGCCTTCACGGGCCAGCCGCCGTGCGGTGGCTCGCCCGATCCCGCTGGCACCACCGGTGATGACCGCGACCCGGTCAGTGAACCGATCCACCCGTGTTCCTTCCGTCTGCCACGCCAATGCCTCGCCAGCAGAGCGTAAACGCACCCTGTCCGGGTCAGGGCCGCCACCCCACTCGGCAAACCCGGAGAAAACAACCTCGGATGGCCGGTTCAGGGGCACTTGTGCCGAGCTGGGGGCGGAGACCTGACCAGCACCCGATCAGTCGCTGGCGATGAAGACGTTCTTCAGTTCGGTGAAGGAGTCCAGCGCGTCCGGTCCAAGCTCCCGGCCCAGGCCCGAACGCTTGTAACCGCCGAAGGGAGTTGAGTAGCGCACCGAGGAGTTCGAGTTCACCGACAGGTTGCCGCTGGCCACCCCCCGGGCGACCCGCAGGGCCCGGCCGACGTCGCGGGTCCAGATCGAACCGGACAGGCCATAGTCACTGTCGTTGGCCATCGCGATCGCATCGGCCTCGTCGTCGAAGGGCATCACGGCCACCACCGGGCCGAACACCTCGTCCCGCCACACCCGGTCCCGGGCCGACTTCGGCAGCACGACCGTCGGTGGGTACCAGAACCCGGCGCCGTCCGGAGCCGATCCGCGAAAGGCCACGTTGACCGGCTGGGCGGCGTCCTCGACGAAGCCGCGCACCCGCTGCCGCTGCTGAGCGGTGATCAGCGGACCCATCTGCGCCTGCTCATCCCCCGGTGCCATCACCCGCAGCTGCCGCACAGCGGGCTCGAGCAGTCCCATGAACCGATCGAAGGCGCTGCGCTGCACCAGGATTCGCGAACGAGCACAGCAGTCCTGACCCGCGTTGTCGAACACCGCCATCGGCGCGGCTGCCGCGGCGGCGTCCAGATCGGCGTCAGCGAACACCACATTGGCCGACTTGCCGCCCAGTTCCAGAGTGACCCGCTTGACGTCGTCCGCCGCCTGGCGCATGATCTGGGCGCCGATCTCGGTCGAGCCGGTGAAGACGATCTTGCCCACTCGGGCGTCGCTGACCAGGGCCTGCCCGGTGACCGAGCCGGGCCCGGTGACCACCTGGAACACCCCCTCGGGCAACCCCGCCTCCAGCCCCAGCTCGGCCAGCCGGAGCGCGGTCAGCGGGGAGACCTCGGCCGGCTTGAGCAGCACCGTGTTCCCAGCCGCCAGCGCGGGCGCGAAACCCCAGCCGGCGATGGGCATCGGGAAGTTCCAGGGCACGATCACCGCAACCACGCCGATCGGCTCGCGGAAGGTGATGTCGATTCCGCCCGCCACCGGGATCTGGCGGCCGAAGAGCCGCTCCGGGCCCGCGGCGTAGTAGGTCAGGACGTCGCGGACGTTCCCCGCCTCCCAGCGCGCGTTGGCGATGGTGTGGCCGCAGTTGCGCACCTCCAGGGTGGCCAGTTCCTCGACGTGCTCAGCGACGACGTCCGCGAACCGGCGCAGCAACCTGGCTCTGTCCGCCGGGGCGATGGCGCGCCAGCCTGGCAGCGCCTGGACCGAACGGGTCACCGCCTCGGCGACCTGCGCCGGGCTGAGCCCCTCGACCTGGGTGACCACGTCTTCGGTGGCCGGATCGACGACGTCGAAAACGCTCATGGGCGCACTCTAGAACCAGCGCGAGCACTGGGGTCAGCGCATCCGGATGATGTTGCCGGTGACCATCCGGGCCTCCTCGGAGCAGAGCAGGCCGATCACCGCGGCGGCCTCCTCGGGCTGGGCCACGTGGTAGTGGCTGTCGCTGGTGGCGACGAAGTCGCGCACGTCCTGGGTGACCCAGCCGGTGTCGGTGACCGGGGGGTGGATCATGTTCGCGGTGACGCCGCGGCGGCCCAGTTCGACCGAGGCGGACATGGTGTAGTTCTCCAGCGCCGCCTTGGCCGCACCGTAGGTCACCTCGCCGGGGAAACCCGCCGGGCCGCCGGAGGTCAGGCCAACGATCCGGCCCCAGGTCGCGTCCCGCTGCAGGTGGCGGCGGGCGAACTCGGCGATCAACAGCGCACCGGCCCGCGCATCGACGCCCAGGGTCCGGTCGAAGATGTCGGCGGTGACCGGCTGGATCGGGGTCTGAGCGACCGCTGATCGGGCGGCGAAGGAGTCATTGGCGCGGTGCCCAGTGGCGTTGTTGATCAGGATGTCGACCGGGCCGAACCTTGACTCGGCGGCATCGAAAAGGCCCCGTATCAGGCTGGAGTCGAGCAGGTCAGCCTCGATCGCGTGCGCCCGGCCGCCGACTTGGGCGATCTGCGCGGCCAGCTCGTACCCATCCGTCATCCGCCCAGCCGCATAGGCCGCTGGATAGCCGGTGTGGAAATCGGTGCGCAGGAATGTGATCAGCACGGCGGCTCCGCGCTGGGCCAGCAGCCGGGCGGTGGCTCGCCCGATGCCGTGGTTGGCACCAGTGATCAGAGCGACGTGATCGGACAGCTGACCGGACCGGTCATGCCGGTCATCGGGGTCGATCGATGCCGGCATCAGAGCCTTTCGAAGCCGCGCGAACGTTCCCAGTCGGTGACCGATGACTCGAACGCCTGGAGTTCCACATCGGCGGCGTTCAGATAGTGCTTCACCACCTCCTCACCGAAGGCGGCCCGGGCGATCTCGGACTTCTCGAAGGCGTCGCGGGCTTCTCGCAGCGAACTCGGCACCCGGTTCAGTTTCCTTTCGCTGTCACGCATCTGGCCGGCCTCGTAGGCACTTCCCTGGAAGGCGTCCTCGAGCGGCAGGCTGGCCCGGATGCCCCACAGTCCACCCGCGATCATCGCCGACAGCGCGAGATAGGGGTTGGCGTCGCCGCCCGGAACCCGGTTCTCGACTCGTAGCGATGAACCCTGGCCGACCACCCTCAGCGCGCAGGTGCGGTTGTCCTCGCCCCAGGCGATCGCGGTCGGAGCGAAGCTGCCCCGGGCATATCGCTTGTAAGAGTTGATGTTCGGGGCATAGAGCAAGGTGAAGTCGGTCAAGGTCGCCAGTACACCGGCCACGAAGTTCCGGAACACCGGGCTGCGGCCATCGGAGGAGCCGGCATCATCGGCGAAGATCGGGCTACCGTCCAAGCCCCGTAAGCTCATATGAATGTGGCACGAGTTCCCCTCTCGTTCATTGTATTTGGCCATGAACGTGATGGACTGGTCGTGCCGGGCCGCCAGTTCCTTGGCCGCCGTCTTGAACACCACGTGGTTGTCGGCGGTGACCATGGCCTGGTCGTATCTGAAGGTGATCTCCTGCTGGCCGAGATTGCACTCACCCTTGGACGACTCGACCGCCAGCCCGGCATTGAACATGGAGTTGCGGATGTCGCGCATCAGCGGCTCGACCGCGCTGGTGCCCAGGATGGAATAGTCCACGTTGTACCGGGTGGCCGGATCCAGGCCCAGATAGCCCTTCTGGTAGGCCTGCTGGTAGGTGTCGTTGAAGACCAGGAACTCGAGTTCGGTGGCGGCCAGTACTTCGCAGCCCAGGTCCTGGGCCTCCTCCAGTTGCGCGCGCAGCACCTGTCGCGGGGACTGGACGACCGGGTCACCGTCCAGCCAGAGCAGATCGCACTGCACCATCGCCGTGCCCGGATACCAGGGCGCTGGACGCAGCGTGCTCAGGTCAGGCCGGATCATGAAGTCGCCGTAACCCTGCCGCCAGGAGGAGATCTCGTATCCAGACACGGTGTTCATGTCCACATCGACGGCCAGCAGATAGTTGCAGCCCTCGATCCCGTGACTCATCGCGTCGTCCATGAAGTGCTTGGCGTGCAACCGCTTTCCCTGCAGGCGCCCCTGCATGTCGGTGAACACCATCATCACCGTGTCGACGTGCCCCGAATCGATGAGCTGGCCCAGTCGTTCCTGGGCTAGCGCTGGCTCGGCCATCTACGGCGTCCTTTCCACAGGTTTGGCCGCAACCCTATCCGGCCCCGCGTCCGGGCTGAGTTCCGGTTCCCGGCCTGATCCGATGCTGATCCGGCCCCGATCTGTCCGGCCACCGTCAGGCCGGGTCAAGCAGCCCGCGCGCCCGTACCAGCGCGAGCACCTGGTCCACACACTCGTCCAAGGACAGGTTCGAGGTGTCCAGCCGCAGGTCGGCGTCCTGCGGTTCCTCGTACGGGGAGGAGATGCCGGTGAACTCCGGGATCTGACCAGCCCGGGCCTGGGCATACAGGCCTTTGCGATCTCTGCGCTCGCACTCGGCCAGAGGGGTGTTCACGTGGATCAGGACGAAGTCTCCGGCCGCGGAGATCCGCTCGCGCACCTGTTCACGGGTGGCTGCGAACGGCGCGATCGGGGCACAGATCGCCATTCCGCCGTGCCGGGTGATCTCGGCCGCGACGAAGCCGATCCGCAGGATGTTTAGGTCGCGATCAGCCCGGCTGAACCCCAGTCCGGCCGAGAGCAGGCGCCGCACCTCGTCGCCGTCCAGCAGGCTGACCGTCCGGCCCGGCTCGTCGTCGCCTTCGCTGATCCGCTCAGCCAGCGCCTTGGCCACCGTGGACTTGCCCGAACCGGACAGGCCGGTGAAGAAGATGGTCGCGCCGCGGTAGCGGCGCGGCTGCGCCCTCCCCTGCCCCGCCCGCGCGAACAGGTGATGCATCCCGGAGGGGGGGCCCAGCCCCGCCGCCCGCGCCGGCCGAGGCCCCGGCGGCGACTCGAGCCAGACCTCGGTGGCGCCGAAGGCCCGTGCGGCCTCCTCGACCAGCCCGGCATCGTCTCCTCCGGCTGGAGCGGGCGGAAGCACCAGTGGCACGGCTTGAGCAGCCTCCGGTGACTGTCCGGCCAGTGCTGCGACCGCTCGCCAGAGCGGCACTGGCGGCAGGTCCCGGGTTCGTCCGGGGCCGGCCACGGCGATCCAGAGCACCGGGCGCCCGGCGGCCTGGTCGTCGATGGCCTTGACGGCGTCCGTGCTCAGCGAACCGGTGATCGGGACGGCCAGAATGTCCGAGCCGGGGACGACGCCGAACTCGGCCCAGCGCTGGTGGACCTGGCTGGGCGTGCACCGTGCGCCACGAAGCGGGCCCTGACCGAAAGGGCGCAGCGGCGTCAGAGCCCGTTCGGCGCCGGGATCGAGGATCGCCACCGGCGTGCCCTCAGCGTCCTCCAGGACCACCGGCCCAGCCTGGGGAGCCTGGGGCAGGCCGGGCGGTAGCCGAGCGAGCACTCCGGTCAGGACCAGTTCGGCGAATTCGAGGAGCTCAGCTGGAGGATGCCAGCGCGGCAGGCCGGAGGCCGCGGAGAGGTCGGACACCCGTTCAGGTTAGCGAGGGCGGACGGCGCAGGCCCCGGCCTCCCTGCGAGGGATGAAAGCCGGGGCCTGTCCGATGGAACTCGGGAGCGTCGCCGCTCAGATATCGCCGGTCAGTTGTCGCCGCTCAGTTGTCGCCGCGCAGGATGGCCAGCAGCCGGAGAATCTCCAGGTACAGCCAGACCAGGGTCACGACCAGCCCGAAGGCCGCCGTCCAGGCGTAGCGGGCCGGCAGGCCGTTGCGCACGCCCTGCTCGACGAAGTCGAAGTCGAGCACCAGGAACAGCGAGGCCAGCGCCACTCCGAAGGCACTCACCAGCAGGCCCAGCCCACCCACGCTGTACACGTTCGGGATCACGTGGAAGGCGCTGAGCAGGATGTTCAGCACAGCGAAGACCAGGTAGCCGGCCCCGGCGATGATCAGCATCTTCTGGAACTTGGGCGTCGCCTTGATCAGACCGGAGCGGTAGAGCAGCAGCATCGCGGTGAACGCACCCAGCGTGCCCAGTACGGCCTGAATCACGATGCCGTTGTAGGAGGCCTCGAAGACCGCGCTGATCCCGCCGACGAAGACGCCCTCGGCGGCGGCGTAGGCCATGATCAGGGCCGGGCGGACCTTCTTGCTGAAGCTGACGACCAGGCTGAGGGCGAAGCCAGCGATCGCCGCGACGATCACAATGCCCAGCGCGCCGGCCGGCACGGTGCCGGTCTCGTTCAGCCTATTGGTGATCGGGATGAAGGTGGCGGCCGCTGTGACCAGCAGGATGGCGAACAGGGTGCCGGTTCTCATCACCACGTCGTCGATGGTCATCCGGCCGGTGTCGACCGAGGTCGCCGACGGCGAGTTGTACATGTCCTGCAGGTCGGATGCTGACGGGGTCTGGGTGTTGAACGTCGCATAGCCCCCGCGCTGGAACTCCTTCTCGCGGTTGAAGATGGGGTTTCGGCTCTCTAGCGCCATCGGTCCTCCGACCGTGAGTCGTTCTGACACCTCGTCGAGACGTCAATGTACGGGGGTGGCCCGAAGTTCCCGGCCGTTAGGCCGATCTTTGCCCAGAAAGGATCAGCCGTCGAGCGGCTCGTACTCGCCGCTCAGGTTGCGCAGCCGATACGGGGACTCCGGGTCGATCGGCTTCGGACGGCTGCCCATCGGCGAGACGGCGGGTGGGACGGCGGCCGGAACCGGCGGAACCGGCGGAACCGGCGGAACCGGCGGAACCGGCGACACGAAAACCGGCCGGGCGGGCACGGGCGGCCTGGCCGACTTCGAAGGGCTGGGCGACTTCGAAGGGCTGGGCGGCGGCGTCCTGCTGAGCAGGGGGAGGCCGGAAGGCATGGTCACCGGCGCTGGACCCGGGACCCGCCTGGCGGCCGGTGCGACCGGTGCGGCCGGTGCGGCCGGTGCGGCCGGCTGATCGGCCCGGTGCGCGACCGGCACCGGAACGATCCGGATCGGTGCACCTTCGGCGTCGCGCCAGTGCCGTTCCGGCCGGGATCGGCCGCAGTCCGCGCACACCCCGTCATCGTGCACCGGGAGCGGGGCTGTTCCAGGCCGGATCGACGCGGGCTCGGGCCAGTTGCTGGACCAGCGGCCGGGGGGTGGACTCACCGGCCGCGGCGCGGAGAGGGGCACACCCACAGCCGGGCTGATCGGTGGCGGCGGCAGTTGCGCCCACAGCGCCGGAGACGCCAGCTGGTCCATCCATTCCGTGGTGCTCAGCTGCTCGAAGGCTGAATCCGCCCAAATCGTCGCCCGGCGCGATTCGAACTGGACGGCAGTCGCGCGGCGGGCCCGGTGGCGCCCCCGGGCCACCGCGAGCCAGATCATCAGGATGAGACCGGCCAGGAGCATGCCGCCGGCGGCCAGGCCGATTGCCAGGTGATCCCCTTGCATGGCGCCCTCCATCCGGCGATAGCTGGCAGGGTCGGCGGGGTCGCTGCTGACACCCGATAACAGCAGAGTGCCAAACGGGACCTTTGTGACCAGGGATTATGTGGGCGAATCGAGTGAATGCCCGACCTGCTCACGCGAACAGCTGATGCCGCGCTCGGGCGTAGAGGGCTGGTCAGCGAATCCGGCGCCGCTCCCGCGAGACTGGCCCCTGCGGAGCAGCCTGCTCGCCCCGCACCGGGCCACACCGGGTGGACGTCGTCACGCAGGCGGCCACCAGCTGGTCGAGGATCGGCTGCTTCCAGCCGCTGATGAAGTCCACGTGCGCGGTGGTGACCGGTCCCTGCTGGTCCGGAGTCATGGACAGGGTCAGGCCGCCGGCCATCGAGGTCGGATAGCTGACGTGGAACACCACTTCGGGAATCCGGATCGGATGCCCAGCCGGACACGAATCATTCTGCGGATAGACGACATTCGTCTGGCCGGCTCCGTTCAACGTGTGCCCGTCCCAGCACGAGGGGAAGGTCACCACCAGCCGGAGCCGCCCCATTCCAGCACAGTCGTGCGGTGTTGTGGCAGGCCGGGCCACCGAGCCGGTGCAGGTCCATTTGATCACTGACAGCGGCTGCGGGCTGGTCGCCGTCTCATCGCCGGCAATCATCTGCAGTCCGGCCGGAATGGTCTGCACGTCCGCTGCCGAGCCAACCGGCTTGCGCCAATAGATGAGCGCCGGGCCAGGTTTCAGCATCTGCCCGTGCTGGTACAGCGCCGGCGTCCAGTACGCCGACGAGTCGGCCGACGTGGTGCAGGTGGTCGAGCCGCCGAGCAACGACGACGCGGTGGACCGGGCCGCGGTGCTGACGTTGCCGAAGAAGTCGTGATGCATCGACACTCCGGGCTGGCCGAAGGCGAGGATGGGATCATCCGGGGCGCTGTGACTGTAGCCGCAGCGATCGGTAAAGATGCCGGGCTCCCCAGCACCGGAAGGAAAGCCGGCTGTTGCTACCGGCCTCGGCTGGCTGGCTACCGAATCATTCTGCGGAACATTGCTTTTAGGCATCTGACCCGGATCCATACCGTGGCCCGGCCTAGCTGCGGACGGGGCCGCCCCGGCCTGGACCACGCTCTGGGCCAGGCCGGAGCGCGCCCGCGCATAACCCGTCACAGTGATCAATCCGCCGATCAGGATCAGCGCCATCACCCCGCCGACCACCCGCTGCCTGCCCACGCCTGGCATCGGCACCCGCATCCTGACCATCTCCTCCAGCGCTCCCCGGCTGCCTGCCAGCCTGAGCGAGCGCGGCGAACGCCAGGTTCACGCCGTGTCAGAACTTGGTAAGGATCGAGAACTCCGGGCGAGCTGAGCGGGGCTGCACTGCTGCCGTGCAGCCCCGCCGCCCGAGACGGCTGATCGAGGGGCGGTCAGGCCTTGGCCTGCATGCTCGATCGCGCCGGGTTGCCCTGCTCGGCCGCCTTCGGATCCTTCTCGTCCTGCTTGGCCCGGACACCCGCTTCAATCCGGATGCCGAGATCCTTGTCCACGTTGCGCCAGTACTCGAACGCCCGCTGCAGGACAGGCTCACTGACCCCGTTGAGCAGATGGCCGGCGATGTTGGTGGCCAGGCGCTCGCGCGCCGGGTCGTCCAGCACCTCACGGACCATCGTGCCGGCCTGGCCCCAGTCGTCGTCCTGAGCGTGCAGCGTGTAGGCGGCCCGGACCATGTCACCGTCGGAGTGCCAGAGACCGCCGTCATCGGTCAGGGCCGGATCGGCCTTCGGCCCGCCGTACGAGTTGGGCGCGTACACCGGGTCGGACACGTTGCGGACCCGCATCGCGCCGTCCTTGGAGTAACTGTTGACCTCGACCCGGGCCGAGTTGACCGGAATCTGCTTGTAGTTCACCCCGAGCCGGGCCCGATGGGCATCGGCATAGCTGAAACCTCGTGCCAGCAGCATCTTGTCCGGAGACAGACCAGTGCCGGCCACGACATTGTTCGGCTCGAACGCGACCTGCTCGATCTCGGTGTGATAGTCGCTGACATTCCGATTCAGGGTGAGCCGGCCGACCTCCTGCAGCGGATAGTCGCCATGCGGCCATACCTTGGTCAGGTCGAACGGGTTGAACCGATAGGTCTTGGCCTCCTCGAACGGCATGACCTGCATGTTCAGCGTCCAGCTGGGGAACTGGCCGGCCGCGATGTGGTCGAACAGATCGCGCTGGTGGTAGTCGGTGTCAGCCGAGGCCATCTGGTCGCCCTCGTCCTGGGTGAAGAACTCGACGCCCTGATCGGTCTTGAAGTGGTACTTCACCCAGAACCGCTCGCCGCGGGCGTTGATCCACAGATAGGTGTGGCTGGAATAGCCGTTCATGTGCCGCCAGGTGCGCGGAATGCCGCGGTCGCCCATCAGCCAGGTCACCTGGTGCGCGGACTCCGGCGACAGGGTCCAGAAGTCCCATTGCATGTCGTGATCGCGCAGGTTGTTGTCGGCCCGGCGCTTCTGGGAACGGATGAAGTGCTGGAACTTCATCGGGTCCTTGATGAAGAACACTGGGGTGTTGTTGCCGACAATGTCGAGGTTGCCTTCACTGGTGTAGAACTTGACCGCGAAACCCCGCGGATCGCGCCAGGTATCAGGTGATCCCCGCTCTCCGGCGACGGTCGAGAACCGTATGATCACGTCGGTCTGGGCGCCTGGCTGGAACACCGCGGCCCGGGTGAAGGCACTCATGTCCTGGGTCACCTGGAAGGTTCCGAAGGCGCCTCCACCCTTGGCGTGCGGCTGCCGCTCAGGAATCCGCTCCCGGTTGAAGTTGGCCATCTGCTCGAGCAGGTAGTGGTCCTGGAGGAGCAGAGGACCGTCCGGGCCAACGGACAGTGAATGCTCATCGCTGGCGACGGGTACCCCGGCGTCGGTGGTGGTCGGACGGGATTCTTGTGCGGTCACGCCTCACTCCTCAGCTTGCCTTCTCCGGGCCAGCCTGACCCGGGCCATTCAGGCTGACACGACGATCGTGTCTGCGCCAGGACCGGGTCCAGCCCTCGGTACCCCCGCCTCGCCTCGGCTCAGGCAGTGACCTCGGCGATCAGGCGGTCGAAGTCCGGCGACCGGAATTCCTGGACGCTGCGTTCGTACTTGTCCAGGCCCCAGGACCAGAAGTCGAAGTCCAGGCTGCTGGCACTGTCCTGGATCGAGGCCCACAGGGTCCAGCCGTACCTGGACGCGGTGCCCAGCAACCGGGCCCGGGCGATCTGGCTGGCCACCACGGCCGCGTCAGGCGCGCCGTGGTACAGCCGGACCAGTTCGCCCAGCTGCCCGGCGTCCAGCCCCGATTCGCTGGCGATGTTGCCCAGCTCGAAAGCCGGGTCGTTGTTTCCGCAGTATTCGAAATCGACCATCCAGAGCCGGTCACCATCGTCGATGAAGTTCTCGGCCAGCAGATCGTTGTGACAGGGCCGGGTGCCCGCTGGCCGAGCGGAAAGGGCCGAGCGGATCCGCTCGAACGAGGGCAGCCAGCTGGAATAGCCGGCCGGAAGCCGGTATCCGTGGTCCTGGACGATGTGCAGATACCGGCGCTGGATGGCGAACATATCGAAATCGGTGCTGAAGCGTGGCCCTGCGTGCAGATCGCGGCAGAGCTGGGCCACTCGCGGCAGCATCGCGTCGTCCCGCAGGTCACTGGCCGCCAGGGTCCGGCCCGGCACGAAATCGATCACCAGGACGTCGTTTTCGGAGTCCCGGCAGGCTACCTCCGGTGCCACCCCGGCTGCGGCGGCGGCGATGCTGGCCTGGTGCTCGGCGTCCCGGTCAATCGCCAGCATGGCGGAGTCGTCGGTGCCGATCCGGGCCACCAGCTCGCGACCGGTCTCCGGCAGAGTGACCTTGACGATCACGTTGGTCAGGCCGCCGGACAGGCGCTGCACCTGGCGCGGCCGCCCGGACAGGCAGGGCACCCCCGACAGCACGTCATCGATGCCGGCGTCGGTCAGGGTGGCCGCGGTTCGTCCTGCTCTGGACATCCGGACTCCTCAGCGGCCAGTGGCTCCCAGCAGTGGCCCAAGATCATACGGTCCGGCCGATCAGAGCCGCCCGAGCACGGCGAACGCCCGGTCACTACGCTGCCCCAATGTCCAACCCGGCAGCCGCTCGCCCGTTACCGGGCGCCGCCCGGGTGGTGGTGATCGGCGCCGGCGTCGGCGGTGCCAGCGTTGCGTACCACCTGGCCCGAGCCGGGGAGCGGGACGTGCTGGTGCTGGACCGGGCTGAGCCCACCAGCGGGTCCACCTTTCATTCGGCCGGCCTGGTCGGCATCCTGCGCTCGGATCCGACGCTGACCCGGATGAACCGCTATTCGGCGGAGCTCTACGCCGCACTCGAGGCCGGTGAGCACCCGGTCGGCTGGGTTCCCAGCGGCGGGCTGAAGCTGGCCGGTTCTCCCGAGCGGCTGAACGAGATCCGTCACCAGGCAGGCTGGGCCAAGGCCTTCGGCCTCCCGCTGGAAGAGATCTCCGCCGCCGAGGCCGGCGCCCGGTTCCCGCCGATGATCACCGACGGCGTGCTCGGCGCCGTCCACCTTCCGCTGGACGGATATGTCGACCCGTCCCAGCTGTGCCTGTCCCTGCTGGCCGGAGCCCGGGCTGGGGGTACCCGGGTGCATAACCACGTCCGGGTGACGGCGATCGACACGGTCACCGACCGGCGCGGCCGGGCGCGGGTGAGGACCGTCCGGACCATTGCCGGAGATGTCGAGTGCGAGGTGGTGGTCGATTGCGGTGGCATCTGGGCCGCGGAGATCGCCCGGCTGGCCGGCGTCCGGGTTCCGATCGTGCCCATCGCCCACCAGTACGCGGTGACCGAACGGGTACTGCAACCTGGCTCGAAGCTGCCCACCCTGCGCGACCCGGACCGGCTGGTCTACTGGCGGCAAGAACTGGACGGCCTGGTGATGGGCGGCTACGAGCGCGACCCGGCGCCGTGGTCGGTCTCGGCGAGAACCCTGGACCACGTTCCGGCCGCGTTCAACGCCAAACTTCTTGCGCCGGACTGGGAACGGTTCGCGCCCATAGCGCAGAACGCCGCCGGCCGGGTTCCGGCGATGGCCGATCTGGGCATCCGGACGCTGATCAACGGCCCGGAGGCGTTCACCCCCGACAACGAGTTCTGCCTGGGTGAGACCGAGGTCGGCGGTTTCTTCGTCGCGGCCGGATTCTGTGCCCACGGGATCGCTGGGGCAGGTGGCATCGGGCAGGTGATGGCGGCCTGGATCATTGACGGTGATCCCGGGTATGACTTGTGGCACATGGATATTCGTCGATTCGGAGCGGCTTGGGCCTCTCCTGGTCACACCCTGGGCCGGGCCGTGGAGAACTACGCCACCTACTACGACATCGCCTATCCCTACCGGGAACGGCAGTCCGGCCGGGGGCTGCGCCGCTCCCCCGCCTACGACTGGCACGCTCGCATCGGCGCCGTCTTCGGGGAGAAAGCCGGCTGGGAGAGGGTCAACTGGTACCAGGCCAACGAGGACAGTGATCTGGCCCAGGATGCGGTGCGCCCAAGCGGCTGGGCCGGGCGCACCTGGTCACCGGCGATCGCGGCCGAGCACCGGGCCTGCCGGCAGCGAGCCGCCCTGTTCGACGAAAGCTCTTTCGGCAAGCTGGAAGTCACTGGGCGGCAGGCAGCGGCTTTTCTGGAACAGGTGTGCGACAACCGGGTGTCGCGCGCCATCGGCTCGGTGACCTACACCCAGCTGCTGAACGACCGCGGCGGGATCGAGTGCGACCTGACCGTGACCCGGACCGGTGAGCAGTCGTTCCTGCTGGTGACCGGCACCGCGTTCGCCGGGCACGACCTGTCCTGGATCACCCGGCAGGCTGACCGGCTGGACGCCGAGGTGAGTGTGCGCGAGATCAGCGGTGCGCTGGTCTGCTACGGGCTGTGGGGCCCTGCGTCGCGTCAGATCCTGCAGCCGCTGACCACCGCCGATCTGAGCCACGACAGCTTCCGGTTCATGACCTCGCAGCAGACCGTCATGGGCGACGTCCCGGTGCGGCTGAGCCGGGTGACCTTCGTGGGTGAACTCGGCTGGGAGGTTTACGCCCCGGCCGAATACGGAACCCGGTTGTGGCAACTGCTCTGGGACGCCGGAGAGCCTGCCGGAATGCTGGCGGGAGGATATCGGGCGATCGACTCGCTCCGGCTGGAGAAGGGTTACCGGGTCTGGGCCGGTGACCTGACCCCCGAGACGACACCGGATGAGGGCGGCCTGTCGTTTTGTGTGAAGCTCGGCAAACCAGGTGGTTTCACCGGAGAGGCGGCATTGCGGGCTGCTCGTGAGTCCGGCGCCGGGCGGCGGCTGGTCACCCTGCACCTGCGGTCAGCCAGCAACGACATCCCGGTGGCGATAGGCGGTGAACCGGTGCGGCTGGAAGACGGGTCCATCGGCGGCCGGGTCACCTCAGGCGGCTATGGCTACACGGTGGGCCGGTCGATCGCTTATGCCTACCTGCCTGTTCAGCACATCCAGCCGGGTACGCAGGTCGCGGCCGAGATCTTCGGCCGATGGGTGTCCGCCGAAGTGAGCCAGGACGCGAGCTATGACCCGGAATCGGCCCGGGTCCGCAGCTGAGCCCATCGCGCGGGCAGGCCCGCGCGGCTGATGTGATACCGCAGGCGGACGAGGAACCCCGATGTGCCGCCGTACGCTCGGTTGGTGAGCGGAACACGGCCACCACCTGGACCGGGCCCCCGCCGGCTCGGGCTGGGCCCGGAGGCGCTGGACGCGCTGATGATCGCCGCCGCTGCCCTGACGCTGACCGCCGTGCAGGACATCTTCGGGGCCCCTCCGCTGCTCACCGTGGCGCTGTTCGCGCCACTTGCGGTGCGGCGCCGCTGGCCGACGATCAGCGCGGTCGCCGTCTATACGGTGGCCCTGCTGCAGCTGGTGACCGGCACCAGCGTGGGACCAGCGGATGTGGCGGTGCTGATCGCCCTGTACTCGGTCACCGTGCATGGCCCCCGGCTGGCGAATCGGATCGCCATCGGGTCGGCCCTGGCCGGAGCGTTCCTGGGGGCACTCATCCTCCGGATGAACAGCTTCAACGACCCCGCCGCCGGGATGGCGCTGGTGACGATGGGGATCGCGGCGCTGGCCAGCTGGGCGTTCGGCCTGCTGCGGCGGGTCCGGCTGGAACAGTTCGAGGCCCTGCAGGAGCGGGCCGAACGGCTGGAGCGGGAGAACCAGCAGCAGGCCCAGATCGCCACCGCCATCGAGCGGGCCCGGATCGCCCGGGAGATGCACGACGTGGTCGCGCACAGCCTGTCAGTGATCATCGCGCAAGCCGATGGCGGCCGATACGCCGCCGGGCAGAATCCGCAGGCGGCGATCCGCTCACTGCGTACGATCAGCGAGACCGGAAGGGCCGCACTGAGCGACATGCGGG
>CALMAR010000299.1 GCA_937859855.1 uncultured Kineosporia sp. | reverse complement strand
CGGAAGGGACATCCACCGGCCGAGTTGGCAGACTGTGCTGCGGCCGGTCGGGCTGCTCCCGCCCGGATCCGGTCCGCCATGGTGTAACGGCAGCACAGAGGCCTTTGGAGCCTTCAGGTCCCTGTTCGAATCAGGGTGGCGGAGCCCTCAGCGAACGATCGGCAGTGGAGGTGCAGGGTGGGCCACGAACAACCGGCAGCGGTGATCGTGCTGGCCGCGGGGGAGGGCAAGCGGATGCACTCGGCCACCCCCAAGGTGATGCATCGGATGGCCGGCCGGTCCCTGATCGAGCACGCGATCCGGGCAGCGGCCGGGGTCTCCCCGCAGCACCTGGTGGTGGTGGTCCGGCATCAGCGCGATCTGGTCGCGCCGCACGTGGCCGAGGTTGCTCCGCAGGCACTGATCGCGGATCAGGGCGAGGTGCCCGGTACCGGTTCAGCGGTGGCTGCCGCCGTGGACGTGCTCGGCCCGGCGATCACCGGCACGGTGGTGGTGACCTACGGCGACGTTCCGCTGCTTCAGCCGGAGACTCTGGCCGGGCTGGTCGCCGTCCACCGGGCCGAACACAACGGTGTCACCGTGCTGACCGCCGAGGTGGCCGACGCGACCGGCTACGGCCGGGTGTTGCGCGATGAACAGGACGACGTGACCGGCATCGTGGAACACCGCGATGCCGACCCGGAGCAGCTGCTGATTCGCGAGATCAACTCGGGTATCTACGCTTTCGATGCCCAGCTGCTGCAGACCGGCCTGGCCCGGGTGTCCACCGGCAATGCGCAGGGTGAGATGTATCTGACCGACGTGGTCGGACAAGCCCATTCGGCCGGGGCCCGGATCGCGGCGATGAGGATCAGTGACCTCTGGCAGGTCGAGGGGGTGAACGACCGGGTGCAGCTGGCGACCCTCGGCGCCGAGCTGAACCGCCGCCTGCTGCGGGACTGGATGTTGTCGGGGGTGACTGTGATCGATCCGGCCAGCACCTGGGTGGACGCCGGAGTCCGGCTGGAGCCGGACGTGACCCTGCTGCCCGGGGTCCAGCTGCTCGGCCGCACCACGGTGGCCCGGGGCTCCACCATCGGCCCGGACTGCACGCTGAGCGACTGTGCGGTGCAGGAGGGGGCCAGCGTGGTCCGCTCGCATGCGGTCGGGGCCCGGATCGGGCCCGGAGCCAGCGTCGGCCCGTTCAGTTACCTGCGCGCGGGCACGGTGCTGGGCCCGCACGGCAAGATCGGCGGCTTCGTCGAGGTGAAGAACTCGGTGATCGGAGCGGAGTCCAAGGTGCCGCACCTCTCATATGTGGGTGATGCGCAGATCGGCGAAGGCTCGAACATCGGTGCGGCCACGATCTTCGCCAACTACGACGGCCAGGCCAAGCACCAGACCGTGGTCGGGGACCACGTCCGAACCGGGAGTGACACTGTCCTGGTCGCTCCGGTGCGGCTGGGGGACGGCGCCTACACGGGATCCGGGTCGGTGATCACGGACGACGTCCCGCCCGGTGCCATGGCGGTGGCTCGGGGCCGGCAGTACAACAGCGAAGGCTGGGTCGAGCGCAAGCGACCGGGCACCGCGTCCGCCGCCGCGGCCAAGGCGGCGCAGGAGCCGGACTGAATTTCGGGCTCGCCGGACGGACGGCTAGGATGCCGTAGCCACTTCGGCGAGGGCCGTGAAGAGCAGATCCGGCCGTGATCGACGATTTTCAGGAGTGAACGCTGTGTCCGAGAGCAAGCTCACCGCCCAGCCCCGATCCGAATTCGGAAAGGGAGCGGCGCGCCGGTTGCGCCGGGCGCACCAGGTGCCGGCCGTGTTGTACGGGCACGGCACCGACCCGGTTCACATCGCGCTGCCCGGCCACGAGACCATGCTCGCGCTGAAGCAGGCCAATGTTCTGCTGGAGATTGACATTCAGGGCGCGCAGAGCCAGCTCGCGCTGCCCAAGGACATCCAGCGCAACCCGGTTCGCGGCCAGATCGAGCATGTCGATCTGCTCATCGTCCGGCGCGGCGAGAAGGTCACCGTCGAGGTCCCCGTGCATGTGTCCGGCGACCCTGCCCCAGACACCTTGGTGACCACTGAACTGGCCACGCTGAGCGTGGAGGTCGACGCCACCAAGATTCCGAACTCGGTCGAGGTGAGCGTCGAAGACGCCGCGGCAGGCACCCAGTTCCTGGCTGGTCAGATCGACCTGCCTGCGGGGGCCTCTCTGGTCACCGACCCGGATGCGGTCGTGGTCCATGTCTCGGAGTCCCGCGAGGTGGAGGAGCCGCCGGCCGAGGAGACCGGTGACGAAGCGTCCGCCGGGGACGAGACGCCCTCTGAGGTCGACGAGGGGTGACCTCTTGGTCAGCCCTCCTGATCGCTGGCTGACATGACTCCGGCTGAGCCGGCCCAGCCCTGGCTGATCGTCGGCCTGGGTAATCCGGGCGAGCGGTACGCGAAGAACCGCCACAATGCAGGCTTCATGGTCGCTGACGAACTCGCCGCGCGAATCGGGGGACGGTTCTCCGCGCACCGCACCCGGGCCCAGGTCCTGGAAGGGCGCCTGCCGCCGTCCGGAGGTCAAACCGGGCCAAGACTGGTGCTGGCCAAGCCGTCCGTCTTCATGAACGAGTCCGGCGGCCCGGTTGCCGGCCTGCTCGCGTTCTACCGGATCCCACTGGAACGGCTGCTCGTGGTGCACGACGAGCTGGACCTTCCTCTGGGGCTGGTCCGGCTCAAGTTGGGCGGTGGCGAAGGCGGGCATAACGGTCTGCGTTCCATCACGCGGTCAACGGGGAGTACAAGTTACGCGCGAGTACGACTCGGCATCGGCCGCCCCCCCGGACGGATGGAGCCGGCCGACTTCGTGCTGCGTGACTTTTCGGTTGCTGAGCGTAGCGACGTCGCGCTGATGGTCGGCGAAGCCGCAGATGCCGTCGAAGGAGTTTTGGTGTCCGGTTTCGCCCGTATTCAGGGGGAAGCTAACGCAAAGCGTTAGCTAATATCACGCTAAGTGATGTGGCCATGTTACGGCCACCTCTCCCTGCACCTTTCCTTGGTGAACTATTGGCAACTCCCAGGTGAAAGGCGACTGACCGCACTATCCTCGGTGGAGGGCGAATCATCTGACCACTCTCCGTAGTGCTTGCTCAGCTAAGTCAGAAATGCCTCAAAAAATGATCAACGAGGGCGAAAGGCAGTGAATGGTAGTCGTCGAACCGCAGGGCCGCGATCGGGGTGCGCCGGAGACGATCTCCCTGACCGCCTCCGCCGACCTGACCGGATCGGCTCCTGAACTCACGGCTACCTCTTCCCAGGCGGAGGCGATCAGTCCTGAGCGTGCTGGCAGCCCGCGTCACGCTGGGCTCGGCGGGAGCGATCCGGCTGTGTGGATGCGCCGTTACCGCCGAGTCGCTCTGATCGCTGACGTTTCCAGCGCCCTGGTTGGCGCGGGCTGTGCGCTGGCGCTGCGCTTCGGTACCGGCCCGCGGCTGTCCTATCTGTTGTTCACTCTGTTCCTGCCGCTGGCCTGGACCCTCTTCGTCGCGCTCCAGCGCGGCTATGAGCAGCGGTTCCTCGGCACCGGCCCGGAGGAGTATCGCCGGGTCTTCGATGCGGGCCTGGTGATGTTCACCTCGATCGCGGTGGTCTCCTATGCGCTGCGCAGCGAGGTTGCCCGCGGCTACGTGTTCGTCGCTATCCCGGTCACTGTTCTGATCACGATGGCTGTGCGCCGCCAGTTGCGGACCTGGATCTACCGGCTGCGCGACCAGGGGCTGGCGCTGCAGCGCGTGCTGGTGGTCGGCCGGGCCGACGCCGTGGTCTCACTGATCGAGAAGCTGGACAACGAGCCACAGCACGGACTGGTGCCGGTAGGTGCCTGCGTCCCGTTCTCCGGGGTCGAAGTGTCGCATCTGCACGACGTCCCGGTGGTCGGCGATCCGAGCCGGGTGCTGCAAGCGGTGGACGAGACCGGCGCGCACATGGTGGCGGTGGTGTCGCACCCAGACCTGTCCGGCCAGGCGTTGCGCCGGTTGTCCTGGGCCTTGGAGGAGCGCGACGTCGAACTGATCGTCTCTCCGGGCATCGTCGAGGTGGCCGGGCCCCGGCTCTCGATCCGTCCGATCGCTGGGCTGTCCCTCCTGCATCTGGAGCGCCCCACCGCCAGCGGTGGCCGGATGCTGGGTAAGGCTCTGTTCGACCGGACCGTCGGTGCTCTGATGGTGCTGTCGGCGTTCCCGGTGATGGCCATGATCGCGCTGGCGATCAAGAGCACCAGCCGGGGACCGGTGTTCTTCCGCCAGACCCGGGTCGGCGTGGACGGCCGTGAATTCACCATGATCAAGTTTCGGTCGATGGTGGTTGGTGCCGACGCCCAGCGGGCCGCGCTGATGTCCCAGCAGAACGATGGCAACGGCGTGTTGTTCAAGATGCGCCGCGATCCGCGGGTGACCAAGATCGGCGCCGTGCTCCGGCGACTGTCCCTGGACGAACTGCCCCAGCTGCTCAACGTTGTGCGTGGCGACATGTCTCTGGTCGGGCCGCGCCCTCCACTGCCCGAGGAGGTGGCGGGGTACTCGCCCGACGCCACCCGGCGGCTGCGGGTCAAGCCCGGCCTGACCGGACTCTGGCAGGTCAGCGGCCGCAGTGACCTGACCTGGGAGGAGAGCCTGCGCCTGGACCTGCGCTATGCCGACAACTGGTCGCTGGCTCTGGACATCTCGATCCTGTGGCGAACGGTCCGGGCCGTGATGCGGGGCTCCGGAGCCTACTGATGACCGGCAGGCCCGACCGTCTGCTCAGTGACGGCAGTGGCGGTAGGCACACTGAGGGAAACGAACAGCAATAACGCTCCGGCGCCGTAGTGGTGCGGATATGGTCGAAAACAGCGCGACGAAGCCGCGGGTTTTTCGTTGAGCGCGCTCGGCCAGTGGCGGCCCAGAAGATGTCGATGGTTGATTCGGCTCGGTCGTGACTGGATCCGGGTGCGGGAAGGAAACGGGGCATGACGGAACGCACGGGCGACGACGCGACCGTGGCTCGGGCGCTGGCCGCAGCCGCTGGTGCTGTCCTGCTCGAGGTGCGCGACACCGACGTCCACGGTTCGGACCTGAAGAACGCCGGAGACCAAGCCGCCCAGCAGGTGCTGGCCGAGATGCTGGCGCAGCAGCGCCCCGCCGACGCCGTGCTCAGCGAAGAGGCGGCCGACTCTCCGGCCCGGCTGTCGGCCGGACGGGTCTGGATCATCGACCCGCTGGACGGCACCCGCGAGTTCTCCGAACGGCCGCGCGCCGACTGGGCCGTGCACGTCGCCCTCTGGCAGCAGGGCGAGCTGACCGACGGCGCGGTGGCGCTGCCCGCCGAGGGCATCACTTTCGGCACCGATGTTCCACCGGACCTGCCGGTCCGCCCGCCCGGGCCGATCCGGCTGGCGGTCAGCCGGAGCAGGCCTCCGGCGTTCGTCACGCAGGTGGCTGATGCGCTGGAGGCGGAACTGGTGCCGATGGGATCGGCGGGGGTGAAGTGCGCCAGCGTCTGGCGCGGGCAGGCGGATGCCTACATCCACGGTGGCGGCCAGTACGAATGGGACTCCGCGGCTCCGGTGGCGGTGGCCCGCTCGTGCGGCCTGCACACCAGCCGGATCGATGGCACCCCGCTGCGCTACAACCGGCCCGATCCGCTGCTGCCCGACCTGGTGGTCTGCCGGCCGGAGTTCGCCGATCAGATCTTGAACACGATCGCCGTCCATGTTCCTGAGGTGAGGGTCAGATGACCATGTCGGAGTACCGGCTCTCCCAGCTGGCCACGCTGGAGGCCGAGTCGATTCACATCATGCGTGAGGTGGTCGCCGAGCTGGAACGGCCGGTGCTGCTGTTCAGTGGCGGCAAGGACTCCATCGTGATGCTCCGGCTGGCCGAGAAGGCGTTCTGGCCCGCGCGAATCCCATTCCCGGTGATGCACGTGGACACCGGGCACAACTTCCAGGAAGTGCTGGACTTCCGGGACCAGCGAGTCGCCGAGCTCAGTGTGCAGCTGCTGGTGGCCAGCGTTCCAGAAGCGCTCGAGCGCGGGCTGGTGACCGAACCGCCGGATGGCACTCGTAACCGGATCCAGACTCCGGTGCTGCTGGATGCGCTGGAGAAGTATCGGTTCAACGCCGCGTTCGGCGGGGCCCGGCGGGACGAGGACAAGGCCCGCGCCAAGGAGCGGGTGTTCTCCTTCCGCGACGACTTCGGTCAGTGGGAGCCGAAGAACCAGCGGCCCGAGCTGTGGAACCTCTACAACGGCCGGATCCATGACGGCGAGAGCATCCGGGTGTTCCCGCTGTCCAACTGGACCGAGCTCGACATCTGGCAGTACATCGCCAACGAGCGGATCGAGCTTCCCTCTATCTACTTCGCCCACGATCGGGACGTGTTCGACCGCGGGGGAATGCTGTACGGCGTCCACGAGGTCTGCCAGCCCAGGCCGGGCGAGCAGGTGTTCAGCGCCCGGGTCCGGTATCGGACCGTTGGTGACGCCAGCCTCACCGCCGCCGTCCGCAGCGACGCGGACACCGTGAAGAAGATCATCGACGAGGTGGCCTCGACCCGGGTGACCGAACGCGGCGCCACCCGCGGGGACGACAAGTTCAGCGAGGCCGCGATGGAAGATCGCAAGCGCGAAGGGTATTTCTGAGATGGCTGCCACCATGGACATGCTCCGCTTCGCCACCGCGGGATCGGTGGACGACGGCAAGAGCACGCTGATCGGACGGCTGCTCTACGACTCGAAGTCAATCTTCGAGGACCAGCTGGACGCCGTGGAGAAGGCCAGCCAGGCCAAGGGCGATGACTACGTCAACCTGGCCCTGCTCACCGACGGGCTACGGGCGGAGCGCGAACAGGGCATCACCATCGACGTCGCCTACCGCTACTTCGCCACCCCGAACCGCAAGTTCATCGTGGCTGATACTCCCGGGCACATCCAGTACACCCGCAACATGGTTACTGGTGCCTCCACCGCCGATCTGGCCATTGTGCTGGTCGACGCCCGGAAGGGGCTGACCGAGCAGAGCCGGAGGCATGCCTTCATCGCTACCCTGCTGCGGGTGCCGCACCTGGTCCTGGCGGTGAACAAGATGGACCTGGTCGGCTACTCCAAGGCGGTGTACGACGAGATCCATGACGAGTTCGTCCGGTTCGCCACCAAGCTGGAGATCCAAGACCTGACCGTGATACCCATCTCCGCCCTGAAGGGCGACAACATCGTCACCCGCTCGGAGGAGATGCCCTGGTACGACGGGCCCTCGCTGATGCACCACCTCGAGAACGTGCACATCTCCAGCGACCGTAACCTGGTCGACGTCCGTTTCCCGGTGCAGTACGTGATCCGCCCGCAGTCCGCGCAGTATCCGGACTACCGGGGTTACGCCGGCACCGTCGCCGGTGGGGTGCTCAAGGCCGGGGACGACGTGCTGGTGCTGCCGTCGGGCCTGCCGACCAGGATCGCCTCCATCGACACTGCCGACGGGCCGGTCGAGGAGGCCTATCCGCCGATGGCGGTGACCGTTCGGCTCGAGGACGAGATCGACATCTCCCGAGGTGACATGATCTGCCGGCCGCACAACGCGCCGCAGGCCACCCAGGACGTCGACGCGATGATCTGCTGGATGGCCGACCAACCGCTGCAGCCGCGGCAGAAGCTGGCCATCAAGCACACCACTCAGAGCGCCCGGGTGCTGATCAAGGACATCCAGTACCGGCTGGACGTGAACTCGCTGCACCGCGACGAATCAGCGGCGGAGCTGCGACTGAACGACATCGGCCGGGTGCAGATGCGCTGCACCAAGCCTCTGCTGGCCGACGAGTACCGGCGCAACCGGGCCACCGGCGGTTTCGTTCTGGTCGACGAGGCGACCAACCGGACGGTCGCGGCCGGCATGGTTCTGGCCACCGGCGCCTGAGCTTCCAGCCCGAGGGTTCCTCCGCAGAAACGCTCCCTATATATAGGGAGCGTTTCTGCTTTTGCGGAGCGTCTGGGCCCGGAATCACTCCTTATATATAGGGGGCGTCGCGAGCCCTCGCTCGGTACTTGATTAGCTAGACCATAAGAGGAACCCCGCACCATGCACGGCGGCTTATCAGTGCCTATTTCTAGGACCCCAATGAGAGTCAAGCCGCCCTTAGGGCGGTGATGACTCGGCTCGCGCGACTCACGCCGTCCGCGACAGCAGAATCAGGTGCCGTTCACCCACCGCGATCGCCATCACGTGCGGGATCCGATCTCCAGCTCGAGTGGCGATCGGGCCGGGCCGGTCCCGGCTGACCCGATCACCGGAGCCCAGCTGACCCCGCCCGTTGGAGCCCCACGTCCGGACGGTCCCATCCGTGAGAATGGCAGCGCCGTAGGCCTCGCCGGCGTAGACCGAGACCACCCCGCGCAGCAACGGTCCACTGCCACTGCCGATCACCGCCACCGGACTGGTTCGCTGCCGTAACGTGCCATCTCCGAGCTGGCCCGCCGTGTTGTTGCCCCAGGCCAGTGCGGTGCCATCCGAGCGCAGCACGATTGCGTGCTTCTCGGCGGCGCTGATGGCGGTGATGCCGGTCAGCTCACCCTCGGCGCCTGGTCCGAGTACCGGACCGGGCACGAGCCGATCAGTGTTGGTGCCGTCGCCCAGCTGTCCCAGATCGTTGTGGCCCCAGGACAGCACGGCTCCGCTGCTGAGCAGAGCCAGCCCGTTCTGACCGCCGATGGCCACTTGCTCGACGCTGGAGAGCTGCCCCTTGCCGTCCGGAGACTTCACGAAGTTCGGCAGGCTGCGGGAGACCCGCGTTCCGTCGCCGAGCATGCCGTACAGGTTCGCTCCCCAGGACAACACCCGGCCGTCCTTGAGCAGAGCCAGTTCAGTGCGTCCATCGGCAGAGATCTGCTTGACTCCGGCGAGCGGGCCGGTGCCGTCCATGCTGAGCACCGTGGTCGGATACGCGGGAGCGGCCTTCCGCCCGATTCCCCGCTGGCCTGCATCTCCGGCTCCCCAGGTCACGACCGTCCCATCGGAACGCAAAGCCATAGAGAAATCTGTGTCAGCAGCCACGGCCACGACGTTGTGCAGCTCACCCGGTTGACCGTCCGGAGCAGACACCGGGCCTGCGTTCTGATCCGATCCCGGCTTGCCGTGACCCAGTTGGCCGCGGTCGTTCGCGCCCCAGCTGTAGACGGTGCCGTTGGACAGCACGGCCAGGGAGTGTCGCGCGCCGGCGGCGATGGCCGTGACGTCGAGCCCCGCGGTCTGCTGCACGGGGGCCAGCTCGACCGCCGCGCGGCTGACAGTGTCCCGGCCAAGTTGCCCGTTGGTGTCCAGTCCGGCGCTCCACAACTCACTGTGAGCGGTTGCGGCCGAGCCCAAGCCGTGATCACCTGTCTGTGAATCCTGAGAATCGCCCCGGGAACATCCCGAAATAGTGACAATGGCTGTGACCAGCACTGCAACCCGGAAAATAACCCGCGAGCGGCGAAGGAGCGCATTGACCAAGCTTGGCGATACTTGCGCTGAAAGCCTGACAGGGCTAGCTTTCCCGATTCGTAACCAATTCGCGATGAAGGGCCAAGGCAGTCGCGGCAAGGTCGAACGCTCGGGGAAGGTATCCAGTTCCGGATGACGAACGCCCAGTTGAGTCCAGATCTCAAGCACAGGAACTCGGAACCTCACACGGTGGGGGAGTCGAGCAGCGGGAAGCGCGTGGGAGGCAGGCACCGGGACGAGCAAAGGCTGACCGCTGGCGCGATTTCCCCAGTTCCAGCCACCCGCCCGGCGAGCCGCCCCCGCAGAAGTGACAATAGCCGGACCAAGGGGCCCGTGAGGTGGGCTTCGCGAATCGGCGTAGTCGCTCTCGTCGGTGGCTTGGCGGCCGTAACCGTCCAGCCCAAGATCGCTTCGTTGAATGTCGCCGACACCGGTGAACTGGTGGTGAACGGCGGGTTCGAGAACGGGACCACCGGATGGCGGGTCAACGACAGCTCTACTTCGTCATTGTCCGTAGGTACTCCCGGGCACTCTGGCAACTCGACCGGAACCCTGCTGGCCCTCCGCAACGGCGTGATCGCCCTGAACGACGTGACCAACACTGTCGCCAGCACCAAGGCAGGCACCACGTACACGGTTTCGGCATGGATGCGATCCACTGCCCCCCGGCTGATCGCTCAGTTGCGCATTCGTGAGGTCAACGCGGGCAAGCTGGTCAAGACCGGTGGCAAGGCGGCCCGGCTCACCACGTCGTGGCAGCAGGTCGCGATGGAGTACACCACCCAGAGCGCAGGCGCGAAGCTCGACCTCAACGTGGTCGGCTGGGGCATCCCAGCCGGTTACGGCATTCAGATCGATGACATCTCGATGCGCTCCCTGGAGCCTGTCGCATCGCCGCCCGTGGCAAGTCCCAGTCCTACCCTGGCGCCCCCGACCACGTCTCCGACGCCGTCGGAGACCACCAGTGAGCCCCCGGCGCCGCCCACCAGCTCCAGCTCCTCCACCAGCCCGGGCGGCGGCAGTGGAACAACGCCAGGCGGGGCCGCGGGACTGCTGAATGGCCGGTTGATCCCCAACTGCATCAGCGCACGAGGTATCCCGTCCTGTGGATCGTTCATGGGCGCTGCCGTGGGCGGGAACGCCGATCCAGCTAGCCAGGAGGCGAAGTACGGCAAGCTGGCACTGCGCCGGACCTACTTCCAGAGTTCCCAGGTCAGCAGTGCGGTGAAGACGGCTAAGGCCGACTTGGCGGCGGGCCGGATTCCGTGGCTCAGCTTCAAGGAGCCGTACTCCTGGAGTGACATGGTCGCGGGTAAGGGTGATGCCTGGGCCGCCGATCTGGCTCAGCAGTTGAGCCAGTTGAACGGACCGGTCTGGCTGGCCATCCATCACGAGCCCGAAAAGGATGGCGACATCAAGGAGTGGACGATGATGCAGGCGCACCTGGCGCCGATCATCCGCTCGATCGCTCCGAACGTCGCCTACTCGATCATCCTGACCGGCTGGCAGGATGTCTTCGGGTCCGATCCGAGCTACAAGCTGGCCAACGAATGGCCCGGTGACGGCCTGATCGACATCGTGGCCTTCGACGCCTACAACCTGTATGGCCAGGTCAAGGACGGTAAGACGCTCACCAAGTTCACGGAGATGAAGGAGTACTACACTCCTCTGGCCGCCTTCGCCAAGCAACATCATGTGGCCTGGGCGATCGGTGAATCGGGATATCAGAACGCTGCCTCGGCCAAGGATCCGTCCTGGCTGACTCGGGCGATGTCTGATCTCGAGTCCATGGGTGGTGCGGGCTACGCCTACTTCGACTCCGGCCTGAACTCGCCCTATGGATCATGGACGATCGATACTCCAGCGGAGTACGCCGCCTTCCAAGCGGCTCTGGGTGGCGCGCTCAGAATGAGCTGAGAGGGTCTACCCCGGCAACTGTGTCAGTCAGTCCGGTGT
>CALMAR010000298.1 GCA_937859855.1 uncultured Kineosporia sp. | reverse complement strand
TCCTCGGGCTGGCCGTCGTGGCCTCCGGGCGCTCGGCCGCCACGCCACTGCTCGGGCTGGTGCTGACCCTCGCGGCGGCCATGTCCTGGGCGGTGGGGAACATCGCCGCGCGGCGGGCGCGGGTGGCGTCCGGGCTGTCCCTCACGGTCTGGTCGGCGGTGTTCGTGCCGGTGCCGTTGCTGCTGCTGTCCCTGGTGATCGACGGGCCGGGGGACGTCGGGCACGCGCTGACCCACCTGAGCTCCTGCAACGTGCTGTCGACCCTGTACACCGCGTACCTGGCGTCGCTGGTCGGCTACGGCGTCTGGAACACCCTGCTGGCCCGGCACGCGGCGGCCTCTGTGGTGCCCTTCACCCTGCTGGTACCGGTCGCCGGGATGCTCGCCGCCTGGCTGGTGCAGGGCGAACTGCCGTCCGTCGCCGAGGCGGCAGGGGGCGCCGTGCTGCTGCTCGGCGTCGCGGTGACCTCTCTCGGCCGCCCGGCGCGTCCGTACGCCGAGGCCGACGCAGCTGGTCAGTTCACCCCGCAGCGGTAGTGCTAACCTCAACTCCGCCTTCGGCCCGGGTTCCGGCCAGGCCGAGGGGCCACGTCCGGGTGGCGGAATAGGCAGACGCGCTAGCTTGAGGTGCTAGTGCCCGAAAGGGCATGGGGGTTCAAGTCCCCCCTCGGACACTTCGAAGTCCGCATGCGTCGTGAGCGACGCATCGGTCCTGAGCAGCAGAATCCTGTCCTCGCGCAGGTAGACGGACGGCGGGTGGCCGCTGGCGCGCAGGAGCGTGTCGGCGGGTTCAACTGCATCCGTAGTGAGCGGTTGCGTTGTTCCAGGTGAAGCAGATGGCGAGGCTGAGCGTCTGATCAGCGTGAGGGACGACTTCAGCGTGTGGTATGCGGCCAGTTATGGCCGCGTGCACCGGGCGATCAGCTTGGCGGTCGGTGACGCTGACCTCGCCGAGGAGGCCACCGCGGAGGCTTTCGCCCGCGCGCTGGTGCATTGGCGGACCGTGCGCAATGCCGACCGGCCGGATGCCTGGGTGTATCGGGTCGCGCTCAATCAGGCACGGTCGGTTCTGCGTCGGCGACGGTTGGAACAGCGATGGCGCGCCCGCCAGCAGGTCGTCCACCAGCCACCGCCGGAGGAACCGGATAGCGCCTTGTGGCAGGCGGTGTCCCGGCTGGGTCCCCGCGCTCGCACGGCCATCGCGCTGCGCTACGTCGCGGACCTTCCTGAGGCCAAGGTCGCCGAGGCGATGGGCATCACTCGCGGGGCCGTCGCATCCACGCTGCACAAGGCCCGGGCCAAGCTCGGTGAGCTGCTGGCCGAGAAGGGGCTGGATGAGAGGACCACGCCGTGATCGACAATGAGCTCCACGACCTGGCCACCGAAACCGCCCAGCGGGCACCCCGTCCCCTGCCGGAGATCGTTCGGCGGGCCTCGGCGCTACGCAGGCGACGCAGGCTGGTCCAAGTCGCCACCATGACCGTCGCCGCCTGCCTGGTGCTCGCGGCCGGAACGCCGCTGCTACGCGGACGTGACCAGGCCACGGTCCGGCCCTCGCAGGTCGACGGCCGGCAATGCTGGAGCGATCCCACACCCTCGGCGTCCTGGCAGGTCACCGACCCGAAGCGGCCGAGCCTGGACGGCGTGGCCGACCTGCTCTATCTGCCGCCCGGCGAGTTCGGCCCCACCACGAGCGTGGAGTTCGACCCGACGCCCGAGGGCTGCCAGACGGACCAGGATGCGGCGTGGCTCGGCCTGCACAGCCACGCCGTCAGCCGGATCTGGCGAGTGCATGCGAGCACCGAACAGGAACGGCAGCATGCGCTGGAGAAGTGGCAACAGGTGCGGGACAAGGCCGGCGGCAAGCAACCCCTGCCGGTCGGCTCCGCCACCCTCCGTGCACAGATCAACGGTCAACCCGCCGACTACCAGACCGGCGGGGCCAGATCACTGCGCTTCGCTGACATCTTCTGGCACGCGCCTGACGGCACGCTGCTGTTCGGGTCCTCGCTCGGACTCGACGTGCAGGAGCTGCTGGCCGCGGCGTCCTCGACGACGGTTCGCGACGGCCGGCCCGACCCGAGCACACTGCCGGCCGGGCTGGACGCGCCCGTCGTCGCGGCGGTCCAGGGCAAGAGGCCCGGCCGCTACGTCCTGCTCAAGCACTACGAGCCGGGCAACCGCGCCACCTACGAGCTGAAACTGACCCCCACCGAGGACGCCGTCCCGGCGACAGGAAGCGTGCAAGTACAGGTAGGTACGCGGCAAGGCTGGTTCTACGCCTGGCCAGACACCGACGACCTGAAAGACTCCACCGTGACCTGGCAGGTCGCCGACGGCGTCACAGCCACACTGACCGGTTACGCCCCGCGGCACGAGCTTCTGACCTTTGCCAGCTCGCTGACCAGGACCAGCCCGACAGACCCGAGACTGCGCCAACGGTAGACCCGCGCCCACTCAACACCCCTCACGCGCTGCGACACGATCCCTAACCAGCGCACCGCCGGGCTCCCGTAAGGCGAACCAGGACTCCCGCTCGATCTCGCGCTCTAGCCGCCGCTGGTCCTGCTTGAACTCAGCGAACTGACGAGGCGGCAGATCAGCGTAAGCCGCAACACACGCTATACGGCAGATCCGGATGACTGCCGCGCTCGTTGTCTACGGCAGATCCGGTGGCACCAGCTGATCTGGGGCGGAATCCGTTAATGTATGCCGAGCGCACTGGCCGCTTGTTTCGGCAGTTAGCGAAGCCGACTGATCAACAAGCCGACCGTCAGTAGAAGGTAACCTGTTGCGGCCAGGATAGCGAGCCACGCGCTTTGTAAAGCTGCCGCCGAGAAGATAGCAGCGACGAGCAGGAGCGATACCGACGCGAACTCACGTGCCAGCACAATACTTATTGCTGGACGCACGTAAACGGCAGTCCACCGTTCAATTCCGAGCTTTTGTCGAGCCGTCAGGTCCAAGCTAATCATGGGAAAATCTTCATCGCCTATCAGTTCTTGGTTATTGGGCACTCCGGTCTTCGTTCTTAGTAGGGAGACGGCTCTCTCCAAGGAAGCGCGCGGAGAGTGACGCGGTTAACCCGAGGTGTAGCGTCGTGGGCGCTTGCAGCTTCGACAACGACTCGGTCCCCATTCGATAGCCCTAGTAGGTCGAAGAGGTCTTGAGGAAGGCGTGTTACAGGCTTCTCAATGTCAAGCACGGCCGTTCGCCCGACACGTCCGACGCCATTGCGAGTACCAAAGATAACATTCCTGTACGAGGAGTACTTTCCTAACGCCCGGGTAACGCTCATAGGTTCACCGCTTGGCAGCCCTATGGCCATGAGAACTGTGGAGTCCACGACTTCGATCAGTCTCGACGGACTCATCATAGATCGGCTTGAGCGGCACAATAGCATGTAGACCCGGATAGTCCGATTTCAAGAATGAGTTGCGCACAGAAACGTATCCTCGGCCGAGGCGCCGATCGATAAATTAGATGCACCATGCATCGTAACGAGTGGGCCGAAGCCAGTTTGTCGGCGAATGGACTTGAAGGAGTTGATGTCAAGACAATCTCATGAGACAAATTCATGCCGAGATCAATGGCCCCGTGTAGCGCGTTCCCTGGTACTCCAGTGCCATATCAGCCGAAAGTCGCGCGGGAGCATTCGACCGTTGCTTAGCAAGCATTGCAACTGCTCAAAAGAACCCTGAAGCTCGGCAGCTTGTGCCCGTGTTACGAGCCTTACGGTACCGGAGACGTCGGGATCAATAAGCGATGTGCAGGCGATGCATATCCACCCATGATCGAAATATGTGCTACGGCCGACGAGCGAAGTCAGTTGCTGCGACACATCGTCGTGCCGATCTGGCTCCACGAAAATGGGGAAGCGTCGTGGAATCCGTTCCGCGCCGAGCAAACCTAGCGTCCCAGCCAGCGTTGTCTCCGCTTGCCCGGGAAGCGGAGTTCGGTGTATCAGCGCCCAACCGAGCGGGCGGTGGACGCGGGGCGCTAACTCCAAGGGTGATCCGAACACGCCCGGCGCAACGAAAACCTGGTCGAAGGTCATGGAACCAGACTGACGTACCTAGGGCGGCCTTAGCATCGCCTGCATTGCTCCTATCGCTCAAGCGATCTCGGTGCCGAGGCTGCCGGGTTAACCAGGGAGCAACATCTGTGACCCACGCTAGTCGGCTTCACTACCCGGGCGTGGTCTAGCCGTTCGCGACTACTGGGGGGTCCGCAGCGCACCATCTGCGGCAGTTCCGCGTGGCCGCAGCGCTCGCTGTCTGCTGCCATAGCGGCATAGTGCTTCGCTGTGCGATTATTTAGAGGGTCAATAGTTCCATCGCCGAGAATGCTCAGGGCGTGCCAGGGTGGCTACGAACGTTAACAAAAAGCGGCTTGCAAAGTCTTGCGCGTCCCAGGTTCCGTCCTTTGCGAGCTCGGTGTTATCCAAGACGTATGACCGGACGCTTCCTCCGCCCTCAGTTGCGATGGCCAAAAGACAAAATTGATTGCCTTCAAAACGATCAAAGATCGTCCATTCGTTTGAAGTTAAGCCGAGGATTAACTTCCCGTAAGTGATGACTCCGGGGGCGGGCACAAGGCCGGGATAGACGCGTTCAAGGAGCGGCGCGGCCCGCCAGTCTGGGACGCTGGCTGCCAACATTTTCGGCAGACGGCCGATGAGGGCGACGAGCACTTCAGGAAACATGAGCGTGCCATAAACAAAGAGGGAACCTGATTCCGTAGGGCTGGACCATCGTTCAGTCTCCGCTCTGGGCATCTAGATCGGGCCTCCCTGTCGTTGCTACGTCGACTCTGGTTGAACAGGTCACGGAAACTCTAGTTCCCGGGAGTTACGATCGAAAATTGTATCTCTGACATGGCCCGCTCAAGGTCTTTGGTGCATTCTTCATCCACTTCGACTGACGCTGACCTAACCGAATCCAGATATCTCTGGCTGATTGCAAGCTCTTTGCCGTCTCGCATTTTCACGAAGGCATCTATCAGGGTAGTCCGCGGTGCATAAACGAAAGCACGAAATGCGTGATTTGGCGACAAGGTTCCCCAAACTATTTCGCGTGTGATGTCTGTACGAATGTACTCGGTTTCTTGACTGTCGAGTATTGCCAACGCGGGGTAACGAACGCGGGCAACGACGCCTAAGACAGACTTGACGCCGTCGTCGCTGCGCTCAACCCCAAGCTTCAGAATGAGTCCGGCAAAAGACGAGCCATCTGCATGCTGATAACTGACCGCAGCCTCATCCCCATCAACAACATTCCAAGCGCGGCGCCACCCCGTGAGGCGAGCTCGGCCCGTGTCTTCGGCGCGCACACCCAAGGCATCGAGGGCAGTTTGGGTCATTGCCTCGCCATAGAAAAACACATATGACCATTGAACTCCTTCAAAGTTGGACCATTCCTTTGCAATGACAGTACCCAGTGAGATGTCCTGATAGACATCCGTATCAATCTCATCATCCAGCTGGTAGTTGGCTACGCTACGAAAAGTCTCATTCAACGTGACAAGGGTACCCTCAGCAATGAGAGCAATGCTTGCGGTTGCCCTGGAAACTGTCTCGCCTTGAACGTAGATGTCTTTTTCGGTAACCGGGTCAAGGGATTCAGAATAAGGACAGAGCAGGACCCGAACGGCCGTAACATCGGTTGGACGCATCAACGGTAGAACCCAGTCCTCCACACGCTGACCTCTGACCAGGAACTCTAAGCGCTTGTTCAACAGCACATTGGGATTGTATTCGGCTGTTGTAAACCGCAGCCAAGCTCGGACGCGTACATCTGCCGCGTCAACGCGTATTTGATTATAGAACCGCGCAACAAGGACGAAGGAACCGATGGGATGTGATTCAGGCGGAGACGCCTCCAAAGATAACCTGCCCCGCCAAACAATTGGATCTTGCCCAAATAGCTTGTAAACAAAAGATCCCAAGACTAACAATGGCAGTAACACGCTGACAAATGCATTCATTGTAGCGAGAAGATAGAATGGAATGAGCTGGCCCGGCTTCAAAATCAGATTTTCCGGTGCCCACAGGGCTGCCAACCCTTCTCTCGCAGCCGCAGGAGCCGACTCTGCCGGGACAGTCATCAACCAGCAGCCCGCGCCGACTACTGCGGCCCAAAGCAACGATACAACCGCGTAAGCCAAGAAGATAAAGGAGAGTGACCATTTGCTCACGCGAATCGCAAGTGGTGAGGTCATCAGGGGATGATGACGAGAACGGTGGATCAGGCGCCTTAACGCTAACCGTGGTCGCACACTCATAAATGTTCACTCTCGTCTGTCTGTTGTACGGGGGCGGTGTTCCGAGCGGCAAAGAGATGCTCGCTATGAAGCCTATATAAATGCGAATGCTGGGGGCGATCGATGTAGGTCGAGGCCCCTTGCCTTCGATTGGCACGAAGCAAGGCGAGGTCGAGACTCGCGCGAAGAACACCGATCTCCTTGCCTCCTTCGGCAAGTACCCCATCTTCGGGAAAACCTGGATCGCAGGGTGTCAAAACGGTTGCGTGGCCAAGCCCGACCGGAACAGTTCCTCCTAAATTTGCAATGAGTGGACAGTGCACAAAGTAGACCAGGTTCTCCACGCACCGGGCGGCACCGCTATGGCGAATCCGCCAATAGCCATGCAGACTTGATACGTAGGAAGGACATAATATTATGTCAGCACCTTGGCGTGATAGAATTGTGCATACCTCAGGAATCTCTGCTTCATAGCAGATCGCAATGCCGATTCGAACGCCGTCGATGTCCAAGGTTCTGAGATTTGTTCCTTCCACCGTATTCCAAGAGCGCTCGGCTGGATCTAAGTGCGTCTTGTCATGTGTCCAAAAGGATCTGTCGGGGAGAAATACGTGCGCGGAGTTGGTCATGCCGTTGGCTGTGGTTACAAGCTGGGTGCCGGCCAGAATGACTTGGTCTTTTTGCGCCGACAGATCACAGAATAGGGCTCGGTAATCCTGGGTAAAGGCGGAGATCCTCGCGATTTTGGGCCTAAAGCTATCCCTTTCCCAACCCGTTGAGATGGTAAACAGCGGGACGGTTACAAGTTCCGGGAGAACCACAAGGTCAGCGCCCTCAGCGGGCTCTAGCGATGCGGTGACCCAGTCAGCAAAGTCCGTGAAGTCCACCACAGGACGCAGCGGTGCTTGGATTACCGCAACATCCACCTTGTCAAGCACATGTACTCCAGTCTGGAACTACTGGCGATGTCGGATTCCAAGGAGAGTACTGTCAGACGTGAGGCGGTATGACAAGTTCACTGCAGATGCTACAAGTCGTGTGAGCGGAAGAAGAAGGGATAAGGAGAACCCAGAGAACAGACCCTCGAAGCAGTGAGATTCGCTCGTACTCGTCCCGGACAAGTTGCCGCCCCCGGCGCTCGTGGATCGAGCAGTCCACTACACTCGACCGGATCTCGGCATGACCGGATGCGTCGGCACAGGCGAAAGGGACAGATCGAGTCGAGAGCGGTGGGTCCCGATGTGCTGAGGCTCATCTGTTGGAGGTCCGATGAGCTGCTGCATGGGTGGTGCTGTTCGGCCTGGCGGTACCGGTCGACCAACATCCCGCGCCGCGAGTGTTACGCATTGATCAGGCCAGGACGAACGTGTGGGCCAGGGTCGGCCATGTACTCAACGACGGTGTCCCCCCTCGGTCACTCCGAGTGGTACATGTTGGGTCGGACCGCAGGATAGCCCTCTGACCTCGTGTCTGTAGGTCAGGCGCAGTCCCGGTTCGATGTAGGCGTCGCGTCGATCATCGCGGTTCGCGGCTCAGCAGTTTCGTGACGTTGCCCATCCGGCCGACCGGGTAGATCGCCGAGCTGCATTTCGGGTGAGTGATGCGTCTCGACCACAGGCCCTTGCCGAGATATGCGCGCTGGCCGCGGGTGAGAAGGTTGGTGTCGGTCAGCAGCGTGAAACCGCTTAACCGCAAGACGGTGGTGGCCGTCCCGGTGAAGGTCAGTGACGCAGTGCTTGCAGGCATCTCAACCGCTTTCCGGGTTCGTCGCCGGGCGGGAAACCGAAATTCGGTGGCCGACGATGGCGACGCGGTTCGCCGTCCTATATCAGCAGACTCGAATGCTGTACACGGAGTCCCAGCCGCCCTTGAGTAGTAATATGTCTTGCAGATTGGATTTCGGTTTTACGGTTTGCAGTACGTTACCGGAAGCGCCATAGAACGTTGTAGTGACGTTTCCCGTCTGATGGTCCAACACTTGAGCATTCGTGTTGTATGAGTGCCAGTACAATACGTTGTAGGTGTAGCACTTGTAAAAATCGAAATAGTAGTAAACATTGGAGCCAGCGACATTACTGGCAACGGTGTAGGCGCACAGATGGCCGCTAGCACAGGTGGGAGCAGCGAAGGGTTGAAGATGCCGGGTCACGGACGGTGAGGTGTAAGGCTCGGGCTTGGAAGCGGCTGGCGACGCCGGGACCATCGGTCCTGCCTGCGCGACACCGACCGGAACCACCGCCAGCGCCAACCCGAGACACCAAATCGCAGTCACAGCTGCAAAGAATCGACGCACCGGAATCTCCTTCTCCGAAGGGGCCCTAGACCATGACCAGGCCTGCGATCAAAACTAGACATTCCGGCATATAATGGCAACGTCCCGACGCTGGTCCTGGCCGTCACTGGCCACCGCAGCGATTCTCCCCGCGGCCCAGCACCAGCGATCGCCTGCTTCGGCGTTCACGATCTCGCTGTAGCGGGCACCACGGTCAGATAGCCGATGCCGGCGTACTCGACTTTCGAGAACTCGAGTCTGGGGTCCCGGTAGGCGGAGTCGTCGCGGACGAGAGCGACGTTCACGGCGAGGTCCCGGGCTCCCGGTGTCACCTGTTCCCCGAGCAGCCGCGCGCAGATCACCAGCATCCGGACCCAGCGGCCATCGACTGCGATCGGGTCGTGCAGGACCATGAAGCAGTAGTCCGGTCGGTCCGGGCCGGGGCGGACGCCGACGAAATGGCCGGAGATTGGCGCGCGGGCGGCCACCTCATCGGGGGCGGTGTCGAACCGCTCGATGATGAAGACGTCCCGCTGCGGCTCCGACCGCTCGGACCGCTCCGACGGTTCGGAAAGATCGGCGCTCATCAGAAACATCCTGCCCGGAATCGGCGCCGCGAAGGAAGACGATCCGGTGGGCGTTGCCGGTTCGATGAGCACGGGCGATTGATGCCGTGGCGCTGTAACGGCGAGCAATCAGATGCTGTACGCCAACCACCTGGACGAACACGGCCAATGGACCGCTGCCGGTGCTGCGGCGGCCGCGGTGCAGGCGGAACGGGGCCGGGTCTGGACTGCGGGGAGGCGCCGGCCTTCTGAATGAGTACCGCCGGTCGGGCGGAGCTGGATCCGTCGCTGCGGCCGCAGCTCGCGGAAGTCGCGGCTCTGGCTCGAGGCAACGTGCCCCGCGCGGCCGGTGGCCAGGGGAGCCTCAGCCAGGAGCGTGAGAGGGGGTCCAGTCCCGCGGCCGCTGTGGGACCTGCGGCAGCTGCACGCGACGTGAGCCCGCGGCCGCCGGCGTCTCGGGCGGTCGGGTGCCGGTGGCGCGTCACGGTGCTCGGTGTCTGGGCCCGTTGACCGACTCCGAGAGCATCCGCCTGGAGGTCGGCCCCGGATGCCGGTCCTCTGCACGGTGAGCTCAGCTATTCAGCGCCTCAGCGCGTCCCGATCGCGTTGTCCCCCCTCGGAAACCCTGTGAGTCCTCGCACGGAGCAGCGATGCGGCGGTGCGGTGCGCTGCCAGCGGCTGGTAGCCACCACCGAGGGGGGCCGCCGGCTGCGCCCGCGACCCGCGCGATGGGTTCGACCGGCACCGGCCGGGTCACTCCGGCGGGTTACCGGCGTCGACTGCTCCTGCTGGACGCCCGCGGTGCCCGGTCGCGCAGGTAGTCCCTGACGATCGTGTGCAGCCGATCTGTGCCGAAGCTCGGTCCGTGCCCTGGCCGGACGGTATGCACGGGCACCTCGAGCAGCCGGTGCAAGCTGGCCTGGTACTGCTCGCGGTCGGCGCCGACGATGTCGTCGAGCAGCTCATCGTCGTAGATCACGTCTCCGCTGAACAGAGTGCCGTCCTGGTCGTTGAACAGGGCGGTGCTGCCCGGGCTGTGTCCCGGCAGGTGCAGCACGGTGAGGGTGACGCCTCCGAGGTCGATGGTGTCGCCGTCGGCGAGCCACCGGGTGATCGGGGCAGGGCGCAGCCGGTAGTCCGAAGCCCGGTATCCGGGGGTGGGCAGCGCGTGCAGGAGGAGGTCGGGCAGCTGCTCGGTGAGGCCGAGTTCGGCGCGCAGCCGGGGCCCGCACAACGTGCCGGAAGTCGGTGCGTGGTAGGGCTCTGAGGGATGGCCCCGGCGGTCGAGGAACTCGTGCGCGGAACCCATGTGGTCCAGGTGGGCGTGCGTGAGCACCAGGATCGGTTCGCGCTGGAAAAGGTCGGCGTGGGCACGGCGAAGGGACGTCACGCCGAGCCCACTGTCGACCAGCAGATCGCGATCGCGTCCCCGCAGGTGCCAGATATTGGCCTGCAGCAGTTCATGCACGTGCGGTTCGTGGATCACCGTCAAGTTGGCGTCGACGGCCTGGCTGTCGTACCAGGGTCCGGCGACCGGCAGCGGGGTTCGAACGGTCGGGCTCACGTGGAGACCTCGACCGGGGTCAGGCTCGTCGCGCCGGCGGGTGCGGGCACGTCAGGGATGACTCTGCCGGGCTGCACGAGGGTGATCAGCGCGTACAGGCCGCCCCCCAGGACCGGTCCGATGACCCCGGAAAGGTCCGCCCCGTTCAGGGTGCGGGCGAAGGGACCGACATACAGGCTGGTGTTCACGCACAGCACGGCGATGCCGGTGCCGACGACCATGGCTGTCGCCCCGGCGAGGTTCACGCCGTGCCAGTACCAGAACCGGCTCTCGGGCGTCTCGTCGTGCAACTCGATGCCGTTGTAGTGGTTTCGGCGCAGCGCGATGTCCGCGCCGTAGATCGCCAGCGCCGGGCCGAGGAACGCGACGGTCAGCTCGAGGAGGTTGTTCAGGGTGGCCAGGAAGTTGGAGACGAACAGGGCATAGCTGCAGATCGCAACGGCCACGATGGCGTCGAAGATCACCGTGACGGAGCGCTTCCAGGGGATCCCGACCGCTTGTAGTGCGAGTCCGGTGCTGTACGCGGTGAGCACGTTGTTGGTCATCGTTCCCAGGATGATCAGGATCAGGAAGATCGGGTAGAACCAGCCGGGCAGCAACACCTTGAGCGAGGTCTGCGGGTCGGTCATGTCCACCACCGTCCCGGCCAGTACCCCGACCGCGCCGAGCACGACGGCCGGCAGGAACCCGCCCGCAGCGGTCCACCCCAGGACCGCACGGTGGGAGGTGTCGGCCGGCAGGTAACGGGCGTAGTCCGCGCCGGTGCCCCAGGACAGTGGCGCGGAGGCGATGATCGTGAACCCGGCCGCGGCGACGGCCCACAACGCCGATCCGTGCACGGCGTACTGCGCAGGGGTCTGGTAGCCGAGGTCTGCATGGCGCAGGACGAAGTAGGCCAGTGCGCAGATCCCGCCCAGTAGGAGCCAGGTGACGTATCCGCTGAGGCGCACGATCGTGGCGTGGCCGTACACGCTGATGGTGAAGGTCGCCAGGGCCGTACCGAGCACGATCGCCCACCTCACGGCGGTGCCGGCGGGTCCGGCCCACTGCTGGACCACGGCGAAGCCGGCCAGCGCTGCGATGGAGAGGTTGATCGCCTCATAGGCGACGCCGACGCCCCAACCGAGGACGACGTTGAAGGCCCGGTTGCCGCGGACGCCGAACATCGCGCGGGTGATCACCTCACTCGGCGTGCCTGCCGCGGGGCCGCTGATCGCCAGGTAGCCGACCAGCAGCCAGAACAAATTGCCGGCGAGCACCACCGTCAACGACTGCCACACGTCCAGGCCGAGCAGCACCAGGGTGCCGCCCAGCACGATGTACAGGTAGGTGATGTTGGACGCCGCCCACACCATGAACAGCGAGCGGGCTTGGCCGTGTCGCTCCGCTTCGGGGATGTGGTCGATGCCGTGGGTCTCGATCCGCCCGGGACGATCGCTGAAGGGTTCATCGTCGGTGGCGGTGGGCGGCCTGACTGCACTCGACACCATCTGCGCTCCTGAACTGCCGCTATTGGTATCTACACCAATTGCTTGTTGGTGGCAGAGTCAATACTCTCCGGCCTGTGACGTCAAGAGGCACCACCGAGGGACACCCACGGCGCAGACCTGCCGTCGAGCGGCGCGCCGAGATCGTGGCGACCGCCAGCGCGATCGCCGTGGAGAGCGGGCTCGATCGAGTCACGGCCAAGGCTGTCGCCGTCGCCCTCGGTGTCTTCCCCGGCCTCGTCTCCTACTATTTCCACTCCGCCGACGACCTCGTGGCGGCGGCGTTCGGCGCCGCGGCCAGTGCCGAGCGCGAGGACATCTACGCTCGCGTCGAGACCGGCGGCACGCCGACCGAGAGGCTCCGCATCCTGCTGACGGCTTATGTCGAGCCGGACCGCGATGCCATCTCGCTGCTCTGGCTCGACGCGTGGCAAGCCAGCCGCCGCCGGCCGGCACTACGCACCGAGGTCGCCGGACAGATGCTCGCAGACGTCGAACGGCTGGCCGGGCTGATCCGCACCGGCATCTCGACCGGGGAGTTCGCAACCCTGAACCCCGAGACGGCCGCCGTACGCGTCCTTGCCCTCCTCGACGGCCTCAGCGTCCAAGCCGCCATCCGCTCGTCCTTCGACTACACCGACGTGCAGACCCTGCTCATCCGAGACACCGAACGAGAACTCGATATCACCGAGGGCACCCTGCTCCCGGGCAAGTTCAGTGGTGCCTGACGACTGCGCCGCCCGGCCGACCGGACCACCCTCGCGTTGCCGCAGCAGGCCTTCGGCGTCCGCGCGTGAACCCGGCCGGATCGCGGCACGGATTGCCGCCCAGGGAGCCAAGCGCAATCCAGGCCTGCATCATCAAAACCATTGTCTTGCAGGCAGATCAGTGGCAACGAGGACCATGATGCCCTCGGTGGCCCATCAGCCACGTCGTAGAAGTCACCGAACCGGGTCGCGCCGATCCGGTGGCTGCGAGCAGACATAAACATCACCACCCGCTGCGCGCCCACGTGCACGCCACGTGCCCCCCGTCGCGGAGGACGCCGGATCGGATGCCGGGAGCATCGACCGCCACGCCCCGGCGACCAGGCTCCGACGGCGAGCCGGCTGAACACTCGGTGTCCGAACGGGACAACCCTTTCCCGCGGCGACGTGAGCGGGTTCACTTCGGACATGACCCAGAAGATGAACCTCCGGGAGTACATCGACCGGCTCCGGATCGAGGGGTACACCGTCCGGGGCGGCAAGGGGGAGGACCCGATCCTGATCGCACCGGACGGCAGCGCCGTGGAGACCTGGCGGGACGACTATCCCTACGAGGAGTTGCTCGACCGCGACACCTACGAGGACGAGAAGTACCTCCTGCAGATCGAGTTCCTGAAGTTCCAGTACTGGACCCAGGACGTCGGCGCTAAGCACATCATCGTGTTCGAGGGTCGTGACGCGGCGGGCAAGGGCGGCACCATCAAACGGTTCATCGAGCACCTCAACCCCCGGGCGGCTCGGGTGGTCGCGCTGGCGGCGCCGAACGAGAGGGAGCGGGGGCAGTGGTACTTCCAGCGCTACATCGACCACCTGCCGACAGCGGGGGAGATCGTGATGTTCGACCGGTCCTGGTACAACCGCGCCGGTGTCGAGCGCGTCATGGGCTTCTGCACCGAGGAGGAGTACACGACCTTCATGCGGCAGGCCCCGCTGTTCGAGCGGATGCTCATCGAGGCCGGGATCACCGTGACCAAGTTGTGGTTCTCGGTCACCCGGGACGAGCAGAGGACCAGGTTCGGCATCCGCCAGATCGACCCGGTGCGGCGGTGGAAGCTGTCTCCGATGGACCTGGAGAGCCTCGACCGGTGGGAGGCGTACACCGCGGCGAAGGAGGCCATGTTCGAGTACACGGACAAGAAGAACGCTCCCTGGATCACGGTCAAGAGCAACGACAAGAAGCGGGCCAGACTGAACGCCATGCGGGCCTACCTCGATCGGTTCGAGTACGCGGGTAAGGACCCGTCGGTCGTCTACGCCCCGGACGCAGCGATCGTCGGGCGTGCCAAGAACACCGTCGGTGACTGACTCGGACCGACTCGCTGGAGGACGACGCAGGCCGGGCCCCTGCAGGGCACGAC
>CALMAR010000297.1 GCA_937859855.1 uncultured Kineosporia sp. | reverse complement strand
TCCCCGCCGAGATCGGCGACGGCGGCGTCCAGCGGCTCCTGCTTGCGCGCGGTGATGCAGACCCGGGCCCCCTCGGCGATCAGCCGCCGGGCGATGGCCAACCCGATGCCCCGGCTGGCTCCAGTCACGATGGCGACCTTGCCCCGCATCCGCGCAGCCACCGGAACGGCTGCCGCCGGGTTCGCCGATCGGGCGGCCGGATCGGTTCCGGGCCCGGCGCTCACAGCCCGAGATCCCGGCCGATGAGTTCCTTCATGATCTCGTTCGAACCGGCCCAGATCTTGGTCACCCGGGCCTGGGCCGCGCGGTACTCCCGCATGTATCCGTATCCGCCGTGCAGCTGCACGCAGGCGTCGAGCACCTCGTTCTGGATCTGCGCCGTCCACCACTTGGCCTTGGCCGCATCCACGGGCGAGAGCCGCCCGGCCACGTGCTCCAGGATGCAGGTGTCGACGAATGCCTGAGTAACGTCGATCTTGGTGGTCAGTTCGGCGAGCAGAAACTTGTTGCTCTGGAACGAGCCGATCGACTGGCCGAAAGCGGCCCGCTGCTTGGCGTAGTCCAGGGTCTCGGCCAGCACCGACGCGGCCAGCGCAATGTTGGAGATCGATGCGCCCAGCCGCTCCTGAGACAGGTTCTGCATCATGTGGATGAACCCGTTGTCCTGAACGCCGATCAGATTCGCGGCCGGCACCCGGACGTTGTCGAAGAACAGCTCAGCGGTGTCGGCCTCCGGCTGGGCGATCTTCGCCAGCTTGCGCCCCCGGGAGAAGCCGGGCATCCCGGCTTCGACTCCGAACAGCGAGATACCGCGCACGCCCCGGCTCGGATCGGTGCGGGCCGCGACGATCACCAGGTCGGCGCTGTACCCGTTGGTGATGAAGGTCTTCGACCCATTGACGATCCAGCCGTCACCGTCCCGGACGGCGGTGGTCTTCAGCGCGGCCAGGTCCGAGCCGCCAGACGGTTCGGTCATTCCGATCGCCGTCCACAGTTCACCGGTGCAGTAGCCGGGCAGCCACCGATCCCGCTGCTCCGGTGTGGTCAGCGTGGTCAGGTAGGGGGCATTCACGTCGGCGTGGATGCCGTAGCACGACGCCAGTGCCACCGAGAATCCGCCCAGTTCCTCGGCCACCACAGCGGTGAACCGGTAGTCGCTGGCCACTCCGCCACCGCCGTACTCCTCCGGAATCTGTAACCCGAGCAAGCCCTGCTTGCCCGCCTCCAGCCAGACGTCGCGCGGGATCTCGTGGTCGTCGATGAACTGCTGCTCGCGCGGCCGGACATGCCGGTCCACGAATTCCCTCGCGGTCGCGCGCAGGGCCTCGTGCTCGGGTTCGTAGATGCGTCGGCGCATCGGTGTCCGTCCTCCCGCATGAGCTCTGCCCAGCGTCTTGACCAGCCCTGACCAAGCGGGGTCCGATGGAACCCCTAAGCGCTTGCTCACCCTGATGCTGCTCCAAGATTTGCCTCGCCCGCAGGTAGTGTCAACCCGCACCGCGCGGACGATCTTGCGGACGGAGGCGAGATGTCGATTGGATTCGCCCAGCAGCCCTCATCCAGCCTGCCCTGGGACAGGTCGGTACCGGAGAGCTCCCGCCGGATGATGGAAGCTGCGATCGACGCTTTCGCCGCCCGTGGCTACCACGCCACCACCACCCGGGACATCGCCACCCGGGCCGGGCTCAGCCCGGCGGCCCTGTACGTGCACTTCCCCTCCAAGGCCGCTCTCCTGGTCCAGATCAGCACCACCGGGCACGAGGCTGCCGCCGCGCTGGTCGATCACTCGATCGCCGCGGGCGGCTCCGATCCGCTGCAACAACTGCGGGCCGTGATCAGCGATTTCGCCGCCTGGCACGCCGAATATCACCAGGTGGCCCGCGTGGTTCAGCACGAGCTGGCCGCCCTTCCGGCCGCGGACCGGCGGGAGGTGGGCCGGTTGCGCCGCCAGATCGAGGCCGGGGTCGAGCAGGTACTGCGGGACGGCGTGCGCCGCGGCCAGATGACGGTGGACGACACCCGGGCGGTGGCCCGCGCGCTGCTGAGCCTCAGCGTGGACGTGGCTCGCTGGTACGTCCCGGGCGGACGAGATACCCCCAGCGCCATCGGCCAGCTCTACGCCGAACTGGCCGCCCGGATGGTTGGGGCGCGATGACCCCGGACGACACCGCCGAGCACATCGCCACCCTGGACGGAATCGAGGGAGTGTCCAGCCCGGCCGAGGCGGTGAGCACGATCCTGCGGATCTTGGACGTACAGCCGGTTGATCAGCCGGTTGATCAGCCGGTTGACGAAACGGCCGATGATCTGGCTGCACTGCCCAGCCAGGACGTCTTCACCGCAGGCAGCTACCGTCCGCCGTGGGGGCGCATCTTCGGCGGGCAGGTGCTGGCCCAGTCCTTGATGGCGGCCACCCGCACGGTCACCCCGGATCGGCCGGTGCACTCGCTGCACGCCTATTTCCTGCGGCCGGGCGACCCGGGCGTACCGATCCGGTTCGCGGTCGAGCGGCTGCGCGACGGCCGCTCGTTCTCGGCCCGGCGGGTGCAGGCCATGCAGAACGGGCAGGCCATCCTGTCGATGATCTCGTCCTACCAGTCGGCCTCGCCGGGCCTGGACCATCAGGCGCAGATGCCGATCGTGCCGGGCCCGGAGGATCTGCCCAGTCTGTCCGACCGGTTTGGGCATCTCGACGTACCCGCCGTCCAGGAGATGCTGCGCAGCCGGCCGGTGGATCTGCGGCACGTCGAGGGACCGATCTACATCTCCCCGGGCCCGGAGAAGGTCGCGCACCAGGCGGTGTGGCTGAAGACGATGGCGCCGATGCCCAGCGATCAGCTACTGCACACCGCGATGCTGGCCTTCTCAAGCGACTACACCATCCTGGAGAGCGTGATGCGCCGGCACGGGCTGAGCTGGGCGGCCGGCTTGCGCACGGCCAGCCTGGATCATGCGATGTGGTTCCATCGCCCGGCCCGGGTGGACGATTGGCTGCTGTATGTGCAGCAGAGCCCGTCAGCGTCCGGTGCCCGGGGCCTGGGCACGGGCCTGATGTTCAGCCGGGACGGCGTGCTCGTCGCGTCGACCGCTCAGGAGGGCATGATGCGGGTTCCGGCTGAACTCCTGCCCAGCTGAGCCAGTCCTGCCCAGACACCCGGAACAACCCCAGACGAGGCCGGAGCCGGCACCGACGGATCCGCAATACGTCGATGCCGGCCCCGGTGTGACCCGGACTTTCTGTCCCCGTCCAGGCCCGGGCGCCGCACGACCAGGACGACCTCGCCATCGATCCAGTCGTGCGCCGTCACGAGGAGCGGCCTCAGCACCGGCGGAGCGCATCCGCTGCCCCTCACCGGAGATTCGCACCAAGGGGCAGGGCGGATTGGTCGCAGGGCGGAAAAGTCTGACCGGCGAAACGATCGCGGGCTGATCGGCCGGACTCCGCCACACCTGAGGTGGTAACAACGCGTGAAATATGCCCAGATCGGGCACGAAGCAGGACAGCCGGTGCATAGAATCCGCAGCGTGCTGCAGTCGGTGCTGGTCGGCGGCGCGAGCGCTGGACGCAAGCTCGCGCCCCTGCTGGCCGTTCGCGGCGTCGTCATCCAGGTGGACGCCGGGCTCGGCAGCCCCTGGCCAAGCGTTCCGGCGGACCTTCCGGATGGGCAGGTCTATCTGCTGAACGCGACCGGCGACCCCGATCCGCGCTGGTCCTGGACGCTCCCGCTCGATGTCCTGGCCAGTACGGCCCGGCTGATGCCGCTGCTGGCCGGGCGTGACGTCACCGTCGTCTGCGGCCTGGCCGATCAGTGTTCCAGCCAGGTCCCAGCCGGTGGGTCAGCGCCGTGGCTCGACGAGTGGCTGGCCCGGCTCGCGCTGGTCAGCCAGCTGCCGGGATCGCCCTGGCGGATGGCGGCCCCGTGCCGCGAGTTCGTTGCCCTGGCCGAACCGCTCTGCGACCCGGCCGACCCGCTGTCACTGGCCCGGCTGGTGCAGCAGGTACAGCGACTGATGGTTCAGCGAGCCGGCCCGGCCAGCGTACAGACGATCACCGTGGAGGATCTGCTGCTCGAATTGGGCGGCTCCCCGGCCTGCGGCGGCTCCGGCCTGACCGGACCTGGCGACGACACCGCGGATGAGCCAATTCCGGTGGTGATTCCTCCGCGGCTGGTGCTGCCCGATCTGGTCGCGGACCGCCAGCAGCAGGCGATCTGGACCGGGCTGGTCAAGCACGGCAACCGCTGGTCCACCGAACTGGCCGAACGACTGCGGCCTGCACTGGGCCTGCGACCGGGCGACGAACTGCTGGTTACCCGTTCAGGCACCGACGCACTCCGGCTGGCGATCGCCGGTATCGCTGGACGCGGCCGTCCAGGCGATGTCGCGCTGCTGCCGTCATTCACCTTCCGGGCCACCGCCGATGTGCTGGTACAGCTGGGATTCGAGCCGAAATACGTGGACGTCGACCCGTGGTCCTGGACGCTGGACCCATCCGCGCTGCAGCTCGCCCTGGCTGATGAACGGGTGCGGCTGGTGATGTGTGTGGACACCTTCGGCAATCCGTGCAGCTACGAGCCGCTGCGGGCGCTCTGCGCCGAGCGCGGGGTGCCTCTGATCGCGGATTCGGCCGCTGCGATCGGGTCCTTCTATCAGGGCAGGCCGGTCGCGACCCAGGCCACCGCCCACACCTTCTCCATGAGCTTCGCCAAGGTGTTGACCTCGGCCGGGGCGGGCGGGGCACTGGTCTTTCCAGCCGGGTCGCGGCGCCACGACCTGACCGCCTGGCTGGGTTCGGCGCTGATGGACGAGGTCCATGCCATCGCCGGAATCGACCAGCTGGCCGTGCTGCCCGATCTGGTCGCCCGGCGCCAGGAGCTGGCCCGGGCCTACCAGGCGGTGACCCAGGACCTTCCCGGCGTGGTGAATCAAGGCGTGGCCCAGGGCAACCAGCACAGCTACGTGCACTGGGTCGCGCAGTTCCCGGCCCGGGAGCGGTTCGCCGGAGAACTCGCCAGCCTGGGGGTGGCGACCAAGCCCTACTACGAGGCCCAGCATCTGCGGCACGAGATCGCCGCTCAGCCAGCGGGTCAGCCGCTGAACCTGCCGGTGACCGAGCGGCTGGACCGCGAGGCGCTGGCCCTGCCGATGTCGTCGGAGCTGTCCCGGCGCCAGCAGCAGCGACTCTGCGCAGCGGTCACCCAAGCCGTCGAACGGGTCCGCGACCAGGACCAGGACCGGGACCAGGACCAGGCGCTGGAGCGGGCCTGGTGAAGCGGGTTCTGTTGGTGTCCAGCAGCGGCGGCGTCCTGCTGGAGCTGCTCGCGCTGAGATCGTGGTGGTCGCGCCACCAGCCGATCTGGGCTGCGGTGAGGGCGCCGGACACCGAGCCGGTCCTGCAGGACGCACGGGTGCACTGGGTCCCGGAGTTCAGCCTGCGCCGCCCGCTGGGGGTGGTCGCCGGCGTGGCCCGGGCGGCCGGGATCCTGCGCCGGGATCGGATCTCACTGCTGGTGTCGGCCGGGACCGGTGCCGCCGTCCCGTTCTTCGTCGCCGCCCGGCTGCTCAGAGTTCCCTCGTTCTGGGTCACCACTCTGAATGTGGCTGGGCGGCCGGGCATTTCGGCCCGGATCTGCTCGCGGCTGGCCAGCCGGGTGCTGGTGCAGCGGCCCGAGCAGCTCGCCGCCCATCGGGATGCGTTCGTGATCGGCGAGCTGTACTGATGGACCCGTACTGATGGACGTGGTGGTGACTGTCGGAATGGGGCCGTGGCCGTTCGACCGGCTGATTTCGGCGCTGGAACCCTTGACCCGCCAGCACCGGGTGTTCGCCCAGGTCGGGACGTCGTCGGTCCAGCCGTCCTGTGAGCACGCGGCGTTCGTCCCGATGCCGGAGATGCTCGACCGGATCGAGTCGGCTGATGTGGTGATCACTCACGCCGGCAACACGGTGCGGCTGGTGCAGCGGATGGGCCGGATGCCGGTGTCGATCGCCCGGACGGCCCGGCTGCATGAGATGGGAAATGACCATCAGGTCGACTACCTGCGGGCGGAGGAACGCGCGGGCCGGGTGCAGGCGGTGTGGGACGTCGGTCAGCTCGAGACCGCGGTACAGATTCACGGCGGCCGCTCGGCCCTGCAGGCGCAGCTGGCTCCGGTGGCCGACGCTGAGCAGGTCGCCGACAACCTTGATGCGCTCTGGGATCGTCTGCAGCGCAATCCCTTCCGCGATCATCCGCTGCGCCGGTACGCGTTCGGCTGGGACGAGCTGGCCGGTGTGGAAGGTCCGCATCTGGATCTGGGTATCGGCGACGGCGTGTTCGTCGGCACCCTGGCCCAGACCACTTCCAGGCCCTGCTCAGCCGCTGACGTCCACCCCGGATATGTGGCCGCCGTTCGCGCCGCCCACCCCGCCGTGGACGTGCGGCAATATCCGGCGTCCGGCCAGTTGCCGTTTCCCGACGGCGCTTTCGCGTCGGTCTCGCTGCTGGACGTACTGGAGCACTGCGCTTGCGAGGACGACCTGCTGCGCGAGGTGCACCGGGTGTTGCGGCCCGGTGGACTGCTCGTGGTCACCGTACCGGGCCGGCACGTCTTCTCCGGGCTCGATCCGGACAATGCCAAGTACCGCGTGCCCCGGCTGCACAAGGCCGTCTACTCGAGGGCGTTCGGCCCCGAGATCTATCATCAGCGATTCGTCGACACCTCCGACGGCCTGATCGGAGACATCGCGGCCGGGCGCGGCGAGCACACCAACTATCGGCTGGACGACTTGATGACATTGATGCGGCGCAACGACTTCAGCGTTCAGCGCCAGACCGGGGCCAACCTGTTCTGGCGGCTGCTGCACGGGCCGGCACTGCTGTCCGGGCCCCGCACCCGCCGCGCTCTGGAGCGCGCGATCCGGTTGGACGGCCAGATGTTCAGTTCCGCCAATCTCTTCCTCACCCTGAGGCGGTCGTGATGAGCAGAATCACCGAGGCGGCCCGCCTGGCCGCTTTCTTCGGCGCGCTGACGATCAAGGAACACGTCCGCCCTGATCTGCACGTCCGGCCGCTGGTAGCGGAACTGTTCCTGACCGACAACTGCAACCTGCGCTGTGTGAGCTGTGCCTGCTGGCGCAGCAACACCAAGGACGAACTGACCACCGCCGAATGGCACGACGTACTCCGGCAACTGGTGGCGATGCGCATGTACAAGGTGAACTTCACCGGCGGGGAGCCCCTGCTGCGCAAGGATTCACTGGAGATCATCGGCTACGCCCAACCGGCCGGGATCAAGCACATGCACTTGAACAGCAACGCGATCCTGCTCACCCCGGAGAAGGTCGAGGCAGTCCTGGCGGCCGGCGTCCGCTCGTTCAACATCTCCGTCGACGGCAGTACCTCGCAGGTCCACGACCTGATCCGGGGCCGCAACGGGTCGTTCCAGAAAACCATGACCCACTTGCGGCACCTGGTCTCCCTCCGGGAGGAGTACGGCCTGAAGATCAGGATGAACTTCACCCTGATGCGGGACAACGTGCGCGATCTGGTATCGGTGGCCAAGCTGGCCCAGCGGGAGAAGGTGCAGCTCTACCTCAACCTGGCCACCGACAGCACCTTTCTGTTCCGGCACCAGCAGGTCAGTGGCGAGACCAAGGTCGACAATGCCGAACTGGCCGATGCACTGGGCGAACTGGACGCGCTGGCCCGTCAGGACCGCAGCTGGCTACCCCGGTTCTCGGACCTGCGCTACATCCCCCAGCATTTCGACGACCTGCTGCAACGCGATCTGCCCTGCTCGGAGTCGCAGCTCAAGCTCATGATCCACTCTCGAGGAGAGATCGGCGGCTGCTGGGGGCACGACCCGCAGATGAACGTGCGCCAGACCTCGATCCGGGGCGTCGTTGACAGCCCGGCCTACCGGGCCCAGCACGCCAAGCTGTTCCGCAAGGAATGCGTCGGCTGCGGCTCCAACTACAGCCTGAACCTGCGCTGGCGGCCCGGCACCTATGCGCAGGACCTGATGTGGAAGCTGGGCCGGCGGGACTTGCGCCAAGAAGTGCTGGCCGCCGGCCGGGCCTCCGAGGCCGGGGCATCGGATCGGGCCGTGAGCGGGTGAGCCCGGCCACCAGCGCGCTGCGCAGCAGCGTCGCGCTCTACGACCAGCTGGCCCGCGACTACGACGCCCACTTCGAGGTGCCGCATCGGCGGGCCTACGACGTGCTGGCCTGGGAACTGGTGAGCGAACGGCTGCCGGACGCCGCGGTCATCGTGGACGCCGGGTGCGGCAGCGGGCGCTGGGCGTTGCCGCTGATCCAGCGCGGGCATCGGGTGATCGGGATCGAACAGGCTCCGCGCATGGCTGAGGCGGCCCGGCGCCGGCTGGCGGGCGATCCGGACGGGTCCGCGCGCTTCACCCTGATCGAATCGCCGATGGAAACCGCTGTCCTGTCGGGGGTTCTGCCCCCCGGTGGCGCCGACGCGGTGCTGGCGATGGGATCGATGCAGTACACGCCCGACCCGGGCCGCACGCTGGCCCGGCTGGCCGGCTGGGCCCGGCCCGGTGGATACGTCGTGGTGCTGGTCGACTCGCTGGTCGCGCTGGTTCAGGAACTGCTGAACGCCGGCTCCACCGCCGAAGCGGTGGAGCGGATGGAGACCCGGCAGGGCATCTGGCAGCAGGACGGGCTGCAGGCCGATCTGCACCTGCTCGATGCGATGCGGCTGCGCCTGGACGCCGCTCACGCTGGGCTGAAGGACGTCTCGGTGCACGGCCTGCTGGTGTCCTGGTCCACCCTGGGCCGGAACGAGACGATCGCCCGGCTGAACGCGGACTGGCACGAGCAGCTGGCCCTTGAGCGGCTGCTCGCGCAGGAGCCGGCGAAGGCCGATCTGGGCAAGCAGCTGCTGATGATCGGCCGGGTGGCGAAGTGACCCCTTCCTTCCCGGGGGCAGTGCCGGTGGCTCAGTCGCGGGTGAGTTTGCGGTAGGTGAGCCGGTGCGGGCGGGCCGCTTCCTCCCCCAGCCGCTCGACCTTGTTCCGCTCGTAGGACTCGAAATTCCCTTCGAACCAGTACCAGCTGGCCGGGTTCTCGTCGTCCCCTTCGTAGGCCAGGATGTGGGTCACCACCCGGTCCAGGAACCAGCGGTCGTGCGAGATGACCACCGCGCAGCCGGGGAATTCCAGCAGAGCGTTCTCCAATGAGCCGAGGGTCTCCACGTCCAGGTCATTGGTCGGCTCGTCCAGAAGCAGCAGGTTGCCGCCCTTCTTCAGGGTCAACGCCAGGTTCAGCCGGTTCCGCTCGCCGCCGGAGAGAACCCCGGCCGGCTTCTGCTGATCCGGTCCCTTGAACCCGAAAGCCGAAACGTACGCGCGCGACGGCACTTCGACGTTGCCGACCTTGATGAAGTCGAGCCCGTCGGACACCACCTCCCAGAGCGTCTTCTTCGGGTCGATCCCAGCCCGGGTCTGGTCGACGTAGGAGATCTTGACCGTGTCGCCGATCTTGACCGTGCCCGAATCCGGTTGCTCCAGGCCGACAATCGTCTTGAACAGGGTGGTCTTGCCGACCCCGTTCGGGCCGATCACTCCGACGATTCCGTTGCGGGGCAAGGTGAATGACAGATCCTTGATCAGCATCCGGCCGTCGAAGCCCTTGTCCAGGTGGCTGACCTCGATCACCACACTGCCCAGCCGCGGCCCGGGCGGGATCTGGATCTCCTCGAAGTCGAGCTTCCGGGTCCGGTCGGCCTCAGCGGCCATCTCCTCGTAGCGGGCCAGCCGGGCCCGGCTCTTGGTCTGACGGCCCTTGGCGTTGGAGCGGACCCATTCCAGCTCGTCCTTCAGCCGCTTGGCCAGCTTCACGTCCTTGCGCCCCTGGACCAGCAGCCGCTCCTGCTTCTTCTCCAGGTAGGTCGAATAGTTGCCCTCGTACGGGTAGGCCCGGCCCCGGTCGAGCTCGAGGATCCACTGGGCCACGTTGTCCAGGAAGTAGCGGTCGTGGGTGACGGCGAGGACGGCCCCCTCGTACTTGGCCAGGTGCTGTTCCAGCCACTGCACGCTCTCGGCGTCCAGGTGGTTGGTCGGCTCGTCCAGCAGCAGCAGGTCCGGCCTGGACAGCAACAACTTGCATAGGGCCACCCGGCGGCGTTCCCCGCCGGACAGCACGGAGACGTCGGCGTCCGGCGGCGGGCAGCGCAGTGCGTCCATCGCCTGTTCCAGTTGCGAGTCGAGGTCCCAGGCGTCAGCGGTGTCCAGCGCTTCCTGCAGTTCGCCCATCTCAGCCATCAGCGCATCGAAGTCGGCGTCCGGTTCGGCCATCAGCTGGCTGATCTCATCGAAGCGATCCTTCTTGACCTTGATCTCGCCCAGGCCGTCCTCGACGTTGCCCAGCACGGTCTTGGTCTCGTCCAGTTTCGGCTCCTGTTCGAGGATGCCGACGCTGAAGCCCGGGGACAGGAACGCGTCACCGTTCGAGGGAGTGTCCAGACCAGCCATGATCTTCAGCACGCTGGACTTGCCGGCCCCGTTCGGCCCAACCACGCCGATCTTGGCGCCGGGCAGGAAACTCAGCGTGACGTCGTCCAGGATGACCTTGTCGCCATGCGCTTTGCGGGCTTTGCGCATCGAGTAGATGAATTCAGGCACGCACTCCAGGTTACCGGGACGGTCACCGGCTTCTGACCGCGCTGGTCGCCGCTACAGCGTTGGCGCGCACCGGCCGATCAGACAATGAGGGGGTGAGGACCGCGTGGAGCACACGGAGACGGTGACTGACAACCGGATCGGACAGGATCCCAGCCCGGAGCCGGGCTGGGTGCTGGATTTCGACGACCCCTTCGACGGGGACCACCTGAACCTGGCCCACTGGCTGCCGTACCACCTGCCGCAGTGGAGCAACCGGAGGGCCGCCGTAGCCCGGTACACGGTGGGCAACGGCCAGCTGCGTCTGCACGTCGATCCGAACCAGCCGCCCTGGTGCCCGGAATTCGACGGCCAGGTGCAGGTGTCGAGCCTGCAGACCGGGGTGTTCTCCGGCCCGGCCGGCAGCACCATCGGTCAGCACCGGTTCAGCGCCGACGCCGAGGTCCGGGAACCTCAGGCGAAGCGCTTCCTGTATGCGCCCCGCTTCGCCCGGATCGAGGCCCGGATGCGGGCCGTTGCCGATCCGCACCACATGGTCGCGCTGTGGATGATCGGCATCGAGGACGAGCCGGAGCACTCGGCCGAGATCTGCATTGCCGAGATCTTCGGTCGCGATGTCGCCCTGGCCCGGCCGGGCCATCCGGCCAGCGCCGCCGTCGGGATGGGCCTGCACCCGTTCGCCGATCCGTCCATCGCCGACGACTTCGAGACCGTGGAACTGGCCGGTGACGCCACGGAATTCCACGTCTACGCGGTGGAGTGGATGCCGGACGGGCTGACCTTCTCGATCGACGGCACGGCGGTCAAGACGGTGCGGCAGTCGCCGCAGTACCCGATGCAGCTGATGCTGGGCATCTACCGGTTCCCCCTGGACCATCGGCACGACGGCGAGGAGTTCGCCGATCAGCTCTTCCATCCGCCCGCGCGGGACTCGCATCCGCCGGAGCTGGTGGTCGACTACGTGCGTGGCTACCGCCTGGCCTGAGCCTTGGCCGTGCCCTTCAGGCGAACGCGGTGATCCGGCCGAGCAGGTGCAGCCGGTCGTTGCGGCCTTTCACCAGGTAGGAGTGCTGACCGGGTGCAGTCTCCTCGTGCGCGAACGCGACCGTGCCGGGCAGCGGAATGGCCGCCCGGAACTCCACGTCGTCCCGCAGCCGCTCCGGCAATCGGCCTTCCAGCTGAGCCAGGCACCGGGCCGCGGTCCACATCCCGTGCGCGATCGCGCTCTTGAAGCCGAAGACCCGGGCGCTCAGGCCGGACAGGTGGATCGGGTTCCGGTCCCCCGACACCGCGGCATAGCGCCGGCCCAGGTCCCGCGGCAGCCGCCACAGCGCGCCGGGGGCGGCCAGCAGATCCGCTGGTGGTGGCGGTTGCGAGCTGGCCGCCACCACGGCTGCACCCTGTTCCCGGTGCAGATAGGTGCTTGCCGACCGCCATACCTGCTCATCACCCACCGTGATCCGGGTGAGCAGATCCACTGTCCGTCCGCGCCGGTGCGGCGCCGGCGCTACCATCTCCACCTCGATGTCGAGCCGTGCCTGGAGTGAAATTGGCTGAGCGACAATGGAATTGGTGACATGCAACAGTCCGATCGCCGGGAACGGACTCTCCGGATCGGTCAGCAGGGCCAGTTGCAACGCGAAGCCGAGCACGTGCGGGTACAGCGGCGGCAACGTGCTGGCCAGCCGGGCGCTGATCACGCCGGCATAGCGGGCCACCTCGGCCGGAGCCGGCCGGACCCCGGCCAGCCGCAACACCTTGTCCGGGAACTGGTCTCCGCCGTGTCCCCGATGCAGGGCCGCGGCCCGATACGACGACAGCAGACCGGGTGCGGCGGTCAGTTCCACCACTGGCCGGGCCGGGTCGACTTCGGACGGCACTTCAGGCTCCGATCAGAGCCTGGCCGCAGACCCGGACCACGTTTCCGGTCACGCCGGATGACGCGGGCGACAGCAGCCAGGCGTGCGTCTCGGCGACGTCCACCGGCAGGCCGCCCTGCAGCATCGAGCTGAGCCGGCGCCCCGCCTCCCGGATTCCCAGCGGGATGGCTGCCGTCATCTGGGTCTCGATGAACCCGGGGGCCACCGCGTTGATCGTGATGCCGCGCCCGGCCAGGGCGGGCGCCAGGGCCGAGACCATCCCGATCAGGCCCGCCTTGGACGCCGCGTAGTTGGTCTGCCCGGCGTTGCCCGCGATCCCGGCCACCGAGGACGTCAGCACGATCCGCCCGCCCGCGCCGAGGATCCCGTCGTCCAGCAACGCCTGGGTGATCCGTTCCGGCGCGGTCAGATTCACCGCGACCACCGGATTCCAGCGGTCCGGTGACATGTTGGCCAGCTTCTTGTCCCGGGTGATCCCGGCATTGTGCACGATCCCCTCCAGCCGGCCGTGAACCTCCCTGGCCTGCCGGGCGATCCGGGGTCCAGCGTCGGGGGCGGTGACGTCGAGCACGAGGCCCGACCCCCCGATGCTGTCAGTCAACCGTCTCAGCTCCGAGGCCAGCGCGGGCACGTCCACCCCGATCACGGTGGCGCCGTCCCGGCTCAGAGTCCGGGCGATCGCCTCGCCGATCCCCCGCGACGCCCCGGTCACCGCGATCACCTGCCCGGCCAGCGGCTGCTCCCAGTTGGCCACGTCGTCCGGGCCAGCCACCTCGGTGCCGATCCGGATCACCTGCCCGTCCACGAACGCCGACCGCGCCGAGAGCAGGAACCGCAGGGTTGACCTGAGCCGTCGCTGAGCTCCCGGCACCACCTGCACCAGTTGCACGGTCGTGCCG